>NZ_JARESU010000073.1:0-43827 GCF_046027075.1 Paraburkholderia sp. RL18-085-BIA-A
GCTATTGCGCTGCGGCCCAATGCAACGTGCAACACGACAAGGGACACGGCCGTATCGAGACGCGTACCGTGCGCATCTGGAGCATGTCGGAGAACTGGCTGGAAGATGACTGGCAGCCGCTGGTACAGCAGATGGTCAGCGTCTCGCGTACGGTCGAACGCCGCCACCGCACTGACGGCTGGGTCCGCACCAGCGAAACTGCGTGGTGGGTCAGTACATCCGTCATGAGCGCCGAAACCTGTCAGACGGCCATCTGTGGCCACTGGTCAGTAGAGAACCAGAATCATCACGTGCGCGATGTGGCCTTGCGAGAGGATCACTGCTCGACGCGAACCAAGCCCGGAATTCTGGCGCGCCTGCGCTCCATGGCCCTGAACTGCATGCGGGCTACATCAGGCCGAAGCATCACCATCGAGTGGCACCGCAACGCGCTGAACTTTGAACATTTGCGGCGCTGCGTCTGCGGAGCCACGAGAAATTAACAGCCCTGGCCCCCGAACGATCCGATCGTGCCCGCCGGGCCGCTATTCCGTTTCCGTGCGCACGCGTTGATGCGTTACGTGAAGTGCCCACCGCCTGGAATGGAAATAACCTCAATGACTCGTACCCAGATAAGCAGCCTTCACCGACGGATCGTTGCGCAATTGCAGCGCCGGCCCATGCGCGGCGATCCGGCCGTTCTCCAGCACATAGCCGTAGTCGGCCACGTTGAGCGCCGCCGCGGCGAACTGCTCGACCAGCAGCATCGTCACGCCTTGGCCCTTCAGATTCTCGATGATCCGGAACACCTCTTCGACGAGAATCGGCGCGAGCCCCATTGACGGCTCGTCGAGCAGCACGAGTTCCGGGTTCAGCATGATCGCGCGCGCCATCGCCAGCATTTGCTGCTCGCCGCCGGAGAGCGTGCCGGCCAGTTGATGGCGCCGTTCCTTCAGACGCGGGAAGAGTTCGATCGCGCGCTCCAGATCCGCGTTCACGTCGCCGCGCGGGCGCGCCCAGGTGAGGCGCGCAAACGCGCCGAGAATCAGGTTGTCGGTCACGCTCATCGTCGCGAACACGCGCCGGCCTTCCGGCGAATGCGCGAGGCCGAGCCGCGCGATGTGATGCGAGTCCAGCGCATCGATGCGCTTCGCGCCAGCGCCCACGCCCATCGTGATCTCGCCCGCGCTCGGGCGAATCATCCCGGAGATCGCGCGCATCGTGGTGGTCTTGCCCGCGCCGTTCGAGCCGATCAGCGTGACGACCGAGCCCTTCGGCACGTTGATCGAAATGCCGTGCAGCACCTTCACCTTGCCGTAGCCCGCATGCAGATTCTTGACCGATAGCATGTCTGTTCCTGTGGATCTCGTGGGTCTCGACGGAGGCCGGCGCGGCTTACGCCGCTTGCCCCGCCGCCTGGCCGCCGAGATAAGCCTCGATGACTTTTTCGTTCGACTGGATGTCGGCCGGGTTGCCTTCCGCGATCTTCTGCCCGAAGTCGAGCACCGACACGCGATCGCACACGCTCATCACGACATCCATATGATGTTCGATCAGCACGACCGTAATGCCGTGATCGCGCACCTTGCGGATGATCGCGACCAGCTCCTTGATGTCCGGCGCGGTGAGCCCGGCGGCCGGCTCGTCGAGCAGCAGCAGTTGCGGATCGAGCGCGAGCGCCCGCGCGATTTCGAGCAGCCGCTGCTTGCCGTAGGGCAGGTTGCGCGCTTCCTCGCCGGCAACGTTCTCCAGCCCGACGAAGCGCAACATGCCGAACGCGCGCTCGCGCGCGGCGCGCTCTTCGCGCCGGTAACGCGGCGACATCAGCCCGACGTCCGCGAGATTGGCGCGGAACGTGTGATGCAAGCCGACCAGCACATTTTCGAGCGCGGTCATTTCGCCGAATAGCTGCACGTTCTGGAACGTGCGCGCGATCCCCGCCAGCGCGATCTGTGCCGAGGTCTTGCCTGCTAGCGACGCGCCGCGGTAGTCGAGCGTGCCCGCGGTCGGCACGTAGATGCCGGTCAGCACGTTCATCATCGTGCTCTTGCCCGAGCCGTTCGGGCCGATCAGACCGTGAATCGTGCCGCGCCGCACGGTCAGATCGACATTGTTGAGCGCCTTCAGGCCGCTGAACTGCATCAGGATGCCGCGCAATTGCAGGATGTCTTCCGCGCCGCCCGCGTGCACGGCCTGGATCGCGTCGGCGCCGATGGCCTCGGGCTTCGTGGTGTCGACCGTGACTGTACGCACGCGGCCATGCATCACGATCTTGCGCACGAAGCCGACCACGCCGTCCTGCAGGTAGTACACGACCAGCAGGATCATCAGGCCGAAAATGGTCAGGCGCCAGTCGGCGAGTGTGTCGATGCGGTACGAGAAGGCGGCGAGCCCGACCGTGCCGAGCACCGGAATCGCCACCTTGCGCGGCGTCGACACCTTGCGCGCGAGCGCCACGCCCGCGCCGATCACCACCACGGCCGCCAGCACCGACCCGACCGTGCGGAACATGTCGATGTCGTCGAGCAGCTTGGGCAGCAGCACGATGATCGCCGAGCCGAGCAGCGCGCCGGTACGCGTCTTGCGCCCGCCCATGATGATCGCGAGCAGGAACAGGATGGTGAGTTCGAAGTTGTAGGTATTCGGTGAGATGTACTGCTCCGAATACGAGTACAGGCAGCCCGCGAGACCGGCAAAGCCCGCGCTGATCACGAACGCGTAGACCTTGTAGCGGTACACCGACACGCCCATGCAGTCCGACGCGATCGGACTGTCGCGCAGCGCTTCGAACGCGCGGCCCAGATGCGACTTCAGCACGCGGTGCACGACGATCAGCGACACCACCAGCAGCGCCGCGACGAGCCAGTAGTATTCGACTTCGTTCATCGGCCGGCCGCCGAGCGAGGGCTTCGGAATCTTCACGCCCATCGGCCCGTTGGTCAGGAAATCCATCTCGTTGATGAGGATTTGCAGGATCGTGCCGAACGCGAGCGTGACCATCGCGAGGTACGGGCCGGACACGCGCAGCGCGGGCAGCGCGAGGATCGCGCCGAAGCCGGCCGTGATCAGGATCGCGAGCGGCGCGGTGACGAAAAACGGCATGCCGAGCTTGATGAACAGCACGCCCGCCGTGTAAGCGCCGACGCCGAACAGCCCCGCATGTCCGAGCGAAACCTGGCCGGTGTAACCGACCACGATGTCGAGACCGAACAGCAGGATCGCGTAGATCATGATGGTCTCGAACAGATGGATGTAGTACGGGTTGCCCGACAGCACCGGGAACGCCGCGAGCGCGATCAGCGCGAGTGCCGAAGCAATGAGTTTCTTCAGGTTCACGGCGGCCCTCACACTTTCTTGATCGAGGTTTTGCCGAACAGCCCGGCGGGTTTCAGCGCGAGCACGATCAGCAGCAGCACGAGTCCCGGCACGTCTTTGTAGCCGGTGGAGAGGTAGAAGCCGGTGGTGGTCTCCGCGATCCCGAGGATCACGCCGCCCACCACGATGCCCAGCCCGCTCGACAACCCGCCGATGATCGCCACCGCGAACGCCTTGAGCCCGAGCACCGCGCCCATCGTCGCGCCGGTCAGCGTGAGCGGGGCGATCAGCACGCCGGCAAACGCGGCGGTCAGCGACGACAGCGCGTACGAAAACGTGATCACGAGGCCGGTGTTGATGCCCATCAGCGCTGCGGCGTCGCGGTCGTTCGCGGTGGCCACCACCGCCTTGCCGAAGATCGTCTTGCGGTTGAAGAACTCGACGGCCAGCATCATCACGAGCGCGCCGCCGACCACCAGCAGTTCCATCGGCAGCACGTTCGCGCCGAACACTTTCAGCGGCGCTTCCGGCAGCGGCGACGGGAAGCGCAGGTCGTCGCGGCCCCAGACGTTTTCCGCGACGTTCTTGAAGATGATGCCGAGCGCGATGGTCGACATGATCCAGCCGAACTCGGATTTGATCTTGATCGCGGGCCGCACGCCGATCCGTTCGACGAACGCGCCCTGTAACAGACCGAACACGCAGACGAGCGGAATCATCAGCCAGTAGTTGACGCCGAGTGACACCAGCGTGAGACCGACCAGCGCGCCGAGCATCAGCGCGTCGCCCTGGCCGAAGTTCAGCGTGCCGGAAGTGGCGAACGTGAGTTGATAGCCGAATGCGATCACGGCGTAGATCATGCCGAGCGCAATGCCGCTATAGATGAGCTGCAGAAGAATGGCCATCGTCGAGCGCCTTGGAGTTCACCGTGTATGAAGCAAAGCCGCCCCCGCCGGCGGGCGGGTGCGGCTCTGGAACATGCTGCCGCGCCGGGTTCGCGCGCAAAACTGTGCGAATCTGCGTTGCTTGCGCCTAGTTCGCCGACGCCTGCTTGCTGCGCAACTGGCTGCCGCCCTTGCGATCGGCTTCATACGCATAGACCACGCGGCCACCCTTGACCTCGCCGACCACCGGCACGTTCGGGCTGATCGCTTCGTGGTCGTCATGCGTGAACGGCTTGTCATAGACCATCACGACGCCTTCCACCTTGGTGTTGAGGGTTTCGAGTGCGGCGCGCACCTTCGGGCCATCGGTCGAACCGGCCTGGGTGATCGCGGCGGCCAGCAGGTACACCGAGTCGTAGCCTTGTGCGGCGGACACCGGCGAGTCGATGCGGTTGTTCTTCGGCTTGAATTCCTTCAGGTACGCGTCGATGAACGCCTTGCGTTTCGGCGTGTTCGCTTCCTGAATGAAGGTCTGCGGCATGCGCGCGCCTTCGCCGTTGGTGCTCGCGTTGTCGATGTAGTTCGCCATCGACAAGGTCCAGCTGCCGATCAGCGGCACCTTCCAGCCGAGCTTGGCCATGCCGTTGGCGATCTGCGCGAGTTCGGGCCCGATGCCGTAGGTCAGCACCGCTTCAGCGCCGGCCTCCTTGGCCTTGAGCAGCTGCGCGGTCATGTCCACGTCCTTGATGTTGAATTTCTCTACGGCGACCGGTTTCACGCCTTTGGCGGCCAGCGCCTTTTCGAGGTCTTCGCGGCCGAGCTGGCCGTAGTTGGTCGAGTCCGCGAGAATCGCGACCTTCTTGAAGCCGCGTTTGGTGACTGCTTCGTCGACGATCATCGGCGCCTGAATGCGGTCGGCGGCGGCGTTGCGGAACACGTAGTTCTCCGGTTGATCGGTGAACTGCCGGGTCACGATGCTGCCGGTCGCGACGTTGTTGAAGACCGGAATCTTCGCTTCCTGGAAGAAGCGTTGCGACGCGAGCGCGACACCGGTGTTGATGTAGCCCACCACCGCGACGACTTTTTCCTTGTTGATCAACTCTTGCGCGATCTGCACGCCGCGTTCGTTCTTCGCTTCGTCGTCGCGCTCGACCAGCACGATCTGACGGCCCAGCACGCCGCCGGACTTGTTGATTTCAGCGGTGGCGAGACGCACGCCGTCGCGCATGCTCACGCCCATCGAAGACGACCCGCCGGTGAAAGGTCCATCGACGCCGATCTTGATCGGGTCGGCTGCGTAACTGACGTTGGCGAGGGCACACAGCGCGAGCGCGCTCACTACGCTCTTCAAGCGAATTCCCATAACTGTCTCCGTAGCATGTCTTTTCTTGCACGGAGCCTCGATGGGGCTCCCATGCGCGCCGACCGGACGTTCTTAGGAAGCCTGACCGTCGATCGGTGAGGCAGTATAGGAAATCGTAAAGATCCAGTAATATTCGGAATTACCCGCTTGGTGCAATCCCTCAATCGACGGCGGCGGAGTCCGTGCGTCGCGACTCGCCAGATCCGCCGTCGATTTTCACTGCTCTTCGGTGCTCTTCAGTGCGCCTCGACACGCTTGAACGCACTTTGGCCGCTTCACGCGAAGCCGTGCGGATTGCTCGACTGCCAGCGCCAGTGATCCGCGCACATCCGCTCGATACCGAACTGCGCGCGCCAGCCGACGATGTTCTCCGCCGCGGCCGGATTGGCGAAGCACGACGCGACATCGCCCGGACGGCGCGCGACGATCTCGAAGGGAACCGGCTTGCCGGACGCCTTTTCGAACGCCCGCACCACGTCCAGCACGCTATAGCCCTGGCCCGTGCCGAGATTCACGACGAAGCTCTCATCGCGTTTGACCAGCGCATCCAGCGCGGCGATATGCCCGCGCGCCAGATCGACCACGTGGATATAGTCGCGCACGCCGGTGCCGTCGGGCGTTTCATAGTCGCCGCCGAACACGCGCAGTTTTTCGAGCTTGCCGACCGCCACCTGCGCGACGTACGGCATCAGGTTGTTCGGAATACCCGCCGGATCTTCGCCGATCAAACCGCTTTCGTGCGCGCCGACCGGATTGAAGTAGCGCAGCGTGGCGATGCGCCAGGACGGGTCGGCCAGTTGCAGATCGCGCAGCACCTGCTCGGCGATCAGCTTCGACTGGCCGTACGGATTGGTGGCCGACAGCGGGAACGACTCGTCGATCGGCGAGCTTTTCGGCACGCCGTACACGGTCGCCGACGAACTGAACACGAGCTGCTTCACGTTGCGCTCGCGCATCACGCCGAGCAGCGTCAGCAGGCTGCCGACGTTGTTGCTGTAGTACTCGATCGGCTTGGCCACCGATTCGCCCACCGCCTTCAGCGCGGCGAAGTGAATAGCGCCCGTGATCGGGTGAGCGTCGAAAATACGGTTGAGCGCCGCTTCGTCGCGCGCGTCGGCTTCGTAGAACGTCACTGCCTTGCCGGCGATCTTTTCCACGCGCCGCAGCGATTCGCGGTTGCTGTTCACGAGATTGTCGATTACCACCACGTCGTAACCGCCGTTCAGCAGTTCGACACAGGTGTGCGAGCCGATAAAGCCCGCACCGCCAGTTACCAGAATCGTGCCCTTCGTGGTCATGCTGTTGCTCCGTTAAAGTAGAACGCCCGTTATTTTCCGCACCAGGTCTTTATAGGTTTCGACGACCACGCGCTCGTCGAATTCCGTCGCGACTTTCTGCCGGCCGCGTTCCGCCATCGCGCGGCGTTCCGTGTCGCTCATGTCGAGCATGCGCGCGAGGCTCGCGGCGAGGCTCGCGGCATTGCGCACTTCGCACAGCAAGCCGTTGACGCCGTCGGCCACCACCTCGCGGCAGCCGGGCACGTCGGTCGCGACGATCGGCCGGCCCATCGCCGACGCTTCCATCAGCGTGCGCGGCACACCCTCGCGATACGACGGCAGCACGACACAATCGGCGTCGGCGATGAACGGCCGCACGTCGTGCGCCTCGCCAAGATACTCGATCACGCCTTCGCGTTCCCATGCCGCAACTTCGTCGCGCGTGATCGCGCTCGGATTGTCGACGCCGACCGGCCCGAGAAGCTGGAAGCGCGCGCGCGGATAGCGTTCGCGCAATTGCCGCGCGGCCTCGACGTATTCGCCGACGCCCTTGTCCCACAGCAGCCGCCCGATCAGCACGAAGCGGAACTCCGCGCCCTCGCGCAGCGGCGTGAACGCGAACTGCTCGAGATCGACGCCTTCGCCATGCAACAGCCGCGCGCGCTCGGGATGCACGAGCAGCTTGCCTTCGACGAACGCAGCCTGATCGTCGCGATTCAGAAACCACACTTCGCGCGGGAACCGGAACGCGAAACGATACAGCTTTTTGGCGACCTGCGCGGCGCGGCTGTGCTGGATGAACACATAGCCGAGCCCCGTCGTGACCGCGACCGACTGCACGCCGGCCAGCTTCGCCGCGATCGAGCCATAGATGTTCGGCTTGATGGTGTAGTGGAATACGACGTCGGGCTTCAGCGCGCGATAGTGCTTGAACAGCGCGAGCAGCGTGCGCAGGTCGTCGACGGGATTGGTGCCCTTCGAGGTCACCGGCAGATCGATGCAGTGGCAGCCGAGCGCCGCGAGCGGCTCGAACGTGCGGTCGCGCGGCGCGATGACGGTGACGCGGGCACCAGATGCCGTGAGCGCAGAAAGCAGCCCTTGGCGGTAGGTATAGATCGCCCAGGCGGTGTTGCAGACGAGCGCTATATGTAGCGGCAGCCTCTGCGCTGTAGCATCGCGTGGGGAAAGCGGGGTTTGGGCAGCAGGGGGGGTCACGAAGGAAGAGTCGTCATATCAGTATGGCGCGACCTGGCCGGGTCATCGCTATTTGTCGATGTCACACCGCATAGCAGGCGGAAATTCGCCGGCACCACATGAGAAACGCGCGTGGTATCGCGCAACGCCGTGCACGGGCCGGTCGTCATTCTAGCCGATGCGATGCCAGCGCCAGCGGAGGCGCACGGCATCGGGGCGCCGATGCTTCGGTTCACCGGCGAGGTTTTTCGGCGTGCGGTTTGCCCAAGGTCGTGGAGCTTGGCTTTGCAAGGAGCAGGCTGATTGGACCCATGGCGGCTGTAAGGAATGCGGTGATGCCGTCGCCTGTGTCTCGTCAAACGCTTGCGGCGCGAGTGTGCGAAGGAAAAAGTGCGCGTTATTTCGGAGGCGACGGAATGACTTTGCCCGATCTACCACTGATTACAGGGTAACGGGCTGATAAATGGTGTGGCGGCCTCAAATATGAAGTGCGACACCTTATACGAGACAGGTGTTGCACTCCATATTTGAGGCCGCCGTCTTCGACTCGCGGCTGGCCCGCGTCGAGCGCCAGGCGCGTTTTGAAAGTCGATGGGGTTCGTCGCGATGGCCTATGTATGGTATATGCGGGCCGGCCTCTACGTCCAACTGCCCCGCAGATGATGAGGAGCATCGGCATCACAGCGTCGAGCTCTCTTCCGGGCGGCGGCCTTCGCGCACATCGGGCCAATCTCCGTGATCACCTTTGACTTCGCCGCTCGTGACGGATCGTGGCGATTGAGTTTCCCAATAGCGCAGCTCAGACGCGGTATGAGCCTTGAATTGCCTCGATGAGGCAAGTAGCTGATCGTGTTGCTCGCGCTCTCGAATTGCTCCCCTGCGGACCAGCGCACAGAGGAAAAGAATGAAAATAAGCCATAGCGATATGCTAAGGATTACTGTAGAAGTTGTCGCCATAACGAGCCTTTTATAGATGGAAGGCGATATTTGAGAAGCGCAAACGGCTGCGTTACCTTCAAATAAACCGGCTCGAACTTGGCACCTGGAATTTTCCGATTGGGCATAAGAGTCTCCTTTTTTATGAAGGGCGCGATCAAATCTGAAGTGCAACACCTTCCTCGTGTAAGGTGCGCACATGCAAAAAAGAAGAACGTATCAACAGCTTCAGCCTGAAGAGCGCATGACCATTGCAAGCATGAAGCAGCTGGGATCGAGTGTTCGGGCCATGGCCCGAACACTCGGGCGCTCGGCATCGACCGTGAGCCGCGAGCTGGCCAGAAACACCTGTTCTGCCGTGGGCTATGCGTCTGCACCGGCGCACGCGCTTAGCGCGAGTCGACGTGAGGCTGCGCGCCCCTGTCCCAAGCTGCACCCTCAAAGCGTGCCGTGGCGTGTAGTACTCACACTGCTGGAGTGGAAGTGGTCACCCCAGCAGATCTCAGGTACCCTCAAGCGGATGTGGCCCAACGATCCGACGCAGCACGTCTCGCACGAGACCATCTACACCGCCATCTATGCGCAGCCACGCGGTGAGCTGCGCCGCCAGCTTATCGCCTGTCTGCGCCACGGCCACAGCACGCGCATGTCACGTAAGCGCGGCACTGACCGGCGTGGCCAGATCCCCGACATGGTGAGCATCCATGTGCGCCCGCCCGAGGTCGACGACCGGGTGATGCCTGGTCACTGGGAGGGCGACTTCATCAAGGGCGCCGGCAACCAGTCTTCCGTCGGCGTGCTGGTTGAGCGCACCAGTCGCCTGGTGCTGCTGGCGAAGATGGAAGATGCCACCGCCGCCTCGGCCCTGGCGGGCTTCACGGCCAAGCTGAATTCGATCGCTACCCCACTGCGCCAGAGCTTCACCTACGACCAGGGCAAGGAAATGACCCGCCATCAGGAGCTCAGCGCCGCCACCGGCGTGCGCGTGTACTTCTGCGATCCGCACAGTCCATGGCAACGCGGCACCTGTGAGAACACCAACGGGCTGCTGCGTCAGTACTTGCCAAAAGGCACCGACCTCTCGATCTACAGCCAGGACGAACTCGATGCCATCGCCGACAGCCTCAACAGCCGACCGCGTGCTACCCATGCATTTCATTCGCCATTCGAGGTCTTCGAACGTATGCTCGCAACCGCTTCGATAACTTCAGCTTCCGTTCATTAACTCCCTGTTGCGCTTCACTCTTGAAACCGCCAAGTATTTGATATCAACCGTACAACCAACGCCATGTCATTTCTGCGGCGTTGAACACACACGCAGTAATTTTTTTGCCGCGGAAGAATTGAACGACAATTAGCTCATCGTATTGCGGACGCTCCGGCTTTGAAGCCCTCGGTGCGCCCGCCAGCGCACTGCGTGCCCACAAGGAGAAGTCACGCAGATCGCGTACCCATTGCCGCGGTGTCTATCGAAATCATCACAGATGACAGAGTCAACGGCTCGTCGAGGCCGACGCGATTCGCGTGACTCGCAAGGGGCGGTGGCCACGACAAATGACGCGCCACGCGCAAACGCGTGATCACGGAAAGCGACCTATAGGTTCATCGATTCAACTGCGACGAGCAGAACCGCGCGTGTTGCACTACGTGCGCGAGTGTCGGGACGGCCTGATGCTGTATCTGGACGACCCGGATGTCGAGATCGATACGAATTCATTGGAGCGCGCGTTGCGCGCCATTCCAATGGGAAGAAGACCTGGATGTTCTGCTGGACCGAACTCGGCACCAGGCAGATCGGCATCGCGCAACGCCTGTAGGTGACGTGCAAGCTGCACGATATCGAACCCTACGATTATCTGGTCGACGTGCTGCAGCGCGTGGGCCAGCATCCGGCTTCGCGCGTGAACGAACTTACGCCGCTTATGTGGAAACAACTCTTCGCCGACAACCCACTGCTCTCGCCCCTGCGTCACATCGTCTGAGATCGCAAGGACGTCGGTGAATTACCGATTACTTCATTGCTGAAGGCCACACTCACAGGTTTCTAAAAACGGCATTGGCGAACGACCTCAGTTCATCGAACTGGGTCACGATTTCCAGGCACAGCACGAACCCAAGCACCGCCGATTGTCCCGGGTAGGATTCGATCCAACGCAATACACGGGTCGCGTACAAAGTCCTGACAGAGTCCCGCGTCATAAGGTAAGTAATGAGAATTCCGATCGCTGCCCCCGCAAGCAGATCAGTTGGATAGTGAAAGCCGAGGTAAGCACGCGGAGCGCAGATAACGATTGCCGTGTACAAAAGCGCGAGCACACCCAGCCGGCGGGAGACAATAAGAATGCCCACTGAGACCGCGGCCCACAGCATGGCGTGATCACTCGGGAACGAACTCCACGCCGACAGCAGGCTTTCATGCTGCGGGATAGAGGGAAAGCTCAGATGCAAGTCCTGCGCATAGAGAGGCCGTACCCGGAACGGCAAGAAATGGGCGAGAAGCCGCCCGACCAGAAGGGCGAGCAGGCCGCTGAAGATCGCCGCGATAACCATTTCCCGCCGCCACTCGCGACGCGCTCCTGGACGGAACCATATCCACCATAGAACCGGAATGAGCACGAGACCTTTGAAGGTATACGAATCCGCGACGAATCTTATTGCCGAGCTACACAGGACGCTAAGGTGCAATTGCGTCAGGAAAGTCTCGATGGCTGTATCGAACGTGTCCATTTTTTTCTATGTGGTGTGTGGAGAACGGCGGCAGAATAAGAGCCGCGCTCGTTATGTTATGGAGTCCACTGCGTGGAGTCGCCGCGCACAATCAAGGCGAACCTGCCATCTCAAATGACTATGCATCTGTTGCTGGACAACCAGGTACGCACAAGAGCTCCTCCTCCAACTTATGGCTGGGGCGCCATTCGCATTTTGATGCGCATCTCATCCAAGCCTCCTACTTCGTGGATTAACCATGTCACACGATGGTTTGTAGTGCTAATCACAATACACATCCGCCGCGGCGCTCATCACTCCACCCCGGCAAATCGGACAGGCTATTCGCCATCTGTCCAGTTCAACAACGCCTATCCGAGACCTTTCCGCTGGTCCAGACCGGCCCACGACGTCCTCGCCAGCGCTAAGCGCTTCTTCTAGTAATCTGTGGATCGCAATATTAGGTTAGGCCAGTTCCTCTACTGCTGTACAGGGCATTCGCAATCGAATGCGCGACCGGTCACATAAGTGCAATAAATTTGGTGTAAGGCGCAAAATCAGCTTCCCGGCAACCGCGCTGAAGGGGACGCAAGTTCATACAGCCGATGTTCGGGCAAAGTCGCGACTAGGCGCCAGCCGGGCAGCGTCTCCGAAAGACGCCGATAGGGGTCGAACACTGCAAGATAGACAGCTGTGAACCGGTTTTGAAGATCAGGAAAGCGTTGTTGTAGCTCGGTCGACCATGCGCGCAACATGGCGTCGTTCGCTTTGAACTCAATGTCGCCGTTCTCGCTATCGTCCTGGAACCGCCTCAATGCGGCATTCTCGCCTCGGTAGAGCACAGGTTGCTGGCCAGCCTTCAGATAAAGATCGGGCACAAGAACACCGTCGAGCGTTGCGAGCGCGACGACCTTGTCCAGATACGGATTCCATCGGCGAGGATCGTTTCTTGGGGATGGGTAAGTTGTGTCCTGTTTGTATTGGAAGAGGACGGACCCGACCTTCAGGGATGTGAAGCTTTTGCGGTAAGCGTCAATGGTGGGTTTCGCGGCCTGCCAGTCGTGAGTCACCGTCGCAATCCGGAAACCGAACACAAGCACGAGCGCGAGCGCGGCGGCACGCTGCAGGCGGGGCGTGGAAGCCCGCACGTCAACCAGGGCAGTCAGCAGGAATGCGAAGCTCAGCGCGCATCGCGGGACGACGCCGTAGGAAGCGAATGCGGAGAACGGCGCAAACAACGCTACGAGCGGAAGCGCCATCACCGTTATCCGGCACTCCGGCTTCCACGTCCACCACCTCAGTAGTAAGCCGATGGCCAATGCCAAGCCCAAGCTTGACAATATCGCCACGTCGGCCACCCGATTGCCAATTGTAAATACGTCGAGCCATTGGTTGATCTTTGTGCGGATATGAACGAGGCCGAAGTCGATCGATCCACTAAGTCCGCCGGTACTGCTGTGCGCTAGCAAAACAACGGGCACAACTAATGGAAGGAGACTCGCTGCCGCATGCAACGTCAACGAACGAATCCGAAACTTCCTTTCCTGGATCAGGCAGCCTAATTCCCAGGTGCCTGTGACGAGTGCGAAAACGGCGAGAGGAAATAGGTGACAGAAATAGATAATGAACGCAGTGCAGCATGAGGCGACGATGCGTGCCACGGTTGCGCCGCGAAGCGCGATATGAAGCGCGATCGCCCAAAAGCAAAGACCGAGGCCGAAGAGGAAGTTGTCGTAACCGCGAATGAGCATCCAGTTATAGAGCAGAAGGAAACTGCTAAGCGGCAACCACGACCAGCGACCATTGACGACGCGGCTGAGCATCACGCAGCCCGACGTCAGCAGCCCGAGTTCCACGACCACAAACAGCCAGGTGGCCCATGCCACGGGCATGAGTCTCGTCAGCCAGGGAACGGTGAGATCCATCGCGAGATCGGGCAACGGATCCCACCGAACTACGAAATTGCCGGCGTACGCTGCCGGGTGCGAAAGGATGTCTATTCTTACGATGTTGTAGAAGTGCTGGCCAAGCGGTGGGATCGACGTAATCAGCAGTGGCACAGAAGCCAACAGCGTTCCGACAAGCCAGATGCCCCACACACGCGATGGCAAAACGCCATCGGCCATTCGTCTTTCCGCAGTCATTCGAGTCACCATGGGGGTCTGTTAATTTCTTTACGGCGGGAGAGTTCGAGAAAACACCTGCCTCTCACACGGCTTGCATAAGCCTTTCGCGCAACACGCGTACGGTCATGGCTGAAATCGATTCTAATGTGTGGGGGAACGCAGATTTGTACGCCAATGCACAGTCACAAGCGGCCCGCGTGGGGAAGCATGCACACGCTTGTCATACAAGATGTATCTCGCAAGCCCTGAGCAACTCTCTCGAACGTAAAGCGTTTTTGGAATCCGACTGATGAAAAACAGCGTCCCACGGCTTCCCTGTTTTGACCATTGCGTTGAGGATGGTCAGCAGCTTGCGCATGCAGGCGACGAGCGCGACTTTCTTGGGTTTGCCTGCGGCGACGAAGCGGTCATAGAACACCTTGATGGCAGGATTGAAGCGAGCCGCCACTAGCGCAGCCATGTACAGCACCTGCCGCACGCTGCCGCGACCGTCGAAGATCGTGCGTCTTCCCCGCATGCGCCCCGAGTCGCGATTGATCTGCGCGACACCGATCAGCGCACTGATCTCGCGCCGCGATAGCTTGCCCAGTTCAGGAGCCTGAGCAATCAGTGTGGAAATCGGTGTCTTGCCGACACCCTTTGCGCTGTCGAGCAGTTCCGACAGGCCGGCACAGCGACCGCCAACTGGGGAGGGGCACGGGTTTGTGCGCGTAGGCGCTGTCGATGTTCGACAGCCTCGCCGAGCGCATCCTCGAGTCTGATGCGAAGGCCGGGGCGCTGCCGATACCGCAGGGTGTCATGAGGTGGAGCTGACCGGGCTGGAGAAGAAGCGCTACAGAACATCCCGCGGTTCGACGCGCGGGCCGTGCTGGCGGACTGGGCGGGCGTGGACGTCACGCGCATGAAGGCCTGCCCGAGGCAACCGTGATGACACCCTCTCCGGGAACGGTCCGGACCATGGAATTTTTACAGACCGTCGGACGGTCCTGACGGCCGATGGAACACCTTCTATTGCTTTTATTTCCGATAGGAGTTGCCTCTCGCTACCGCACGATTTCCGAAGAACGCCCCATGCGTTCGAGCGAGCGGGCCCATTCAGGATTCGTTGCTAGCCCCCGCTTGTACAGCTCGCGTGTCGCTTGAATCAATCGTCCGTTACGACTTAGTAATTCATCCGCGTATTTGATCATTAAGGAATTAGGCCAAGCCTCAGGCCTTATTTGCAAAAGATGTTCGATGATCGAGGACTCGCTTCTTTCGGGCATCGCCTGGGCCCAAACCATTACGGCTGCCGCGGTCGATCGCGACTTCCCCGATAAGCAATGAACAAATAAACGCGAATTTGGGTAGATGTTAAGCTTCTTTCCAAATGCTAGGATCTCGGCAACCGATCCTTGAGTTGGCAATAGTCGTCCTTCCCTTTGTTCAACATCATCATGAAAACGTTGCAGCAACCATTGGCAGGGCGGCCATGACGCGAACGCCACGGGCTGGGTCCATTCTGGATCGATGAGAGAAAGCACGTGCGTATGCCCCGTCGGATCGGCCAGTTTTCGCAAACCAGAAATTGTCGTGCGGTCCAGGAAATCATTCATATGCATAATGTCACCCTAACCTTGGCTAGCGTAAATGTGATCGTCCGGGACGCGGCTGGTCGTACGCTACTGCAGATGCGCGACAGTCAGACCAAGATATCGCCATTGCTTTGGGGCTTCTGGGGTGGAGCAGTCGATGTGTCGGACGAATCTGCTTATGATGCTGCGGCACGCGAGTTAAGTGAAGAACTTTGCGTGCCCGCCGCTTCTGCCGATTTCCTGAGCCTGGGTCGGCGTGTTGACAGTCGCGGGCGTTTAGCGGAACTGCTTTTGTATCGTCCGCCACTGTCATGGACGCAAATTTGCATTTGTGAAGGCGCGGGCGCGGCTTTCTTTTGGCGCAGGGAAATGAAAAATCTTCCACTAACAAATAGCGTAGCCTGGTATTTAGACAGGAGCCCGGAGTTCTTCTCCGACTGACGCGTCAGTGGCATACCAATTTTCATCGTGTCCTTCAATTGCGGGCGATCGGGCACAAAACGCACATCAATGAAGTCGTTGAGCGCGGCGAGCGTCATTTTTGCTGCCGCCTTGGATCAGGCGTTCGGCTCGAGATTACGCAGACAATACAGTCTTGCGAAGTGCAAACATGGCGGCGAAAATGGGGATGAATGCTACTGCAGACATTGCGTGTCGCGCACGACAACTCGAGCCGATCTCAAGCTCCGCGCTTCGGTAAAGCGTATGCAATTACGTAGTCTCCAGGCGGCGTCTGCATGAAATGATGGCCCGCGGCAACAATGGCAATGAACTGGCGGCCATTCACTTCATACGTCATCGGAGTCGCCTGACCGCCCGCCGGCAGAACATCACTCCAGATGACCTTGCCTGTTTTTACGTCGATCGCGCGGATAAGATTGTCCGTCGCTGCCGCTACGAAAACGAGGCCACCAGCAGTGATTATCGGACCGCCGTTATTTGGTGTCCCAATATCTATCGGCAAGCCGGTCGGCAAGCCGAAAGGCCCGTTGGCGCGCGCCGTACCAAGGGGGCGCTGCCATAACACCTGACGGGTGTGCATGTCGATCGCAGTCGTCATTCCGTAGGGCGGCTCATTGCACAGCAGGTTGGTGTATCTCATGACGAAGGGGCCGACTGAAACGCCATAAGGTGTCTCTGCTTGCGCCCCTGACCCACCTCCGTCCGGGTCGAAGGCCGAGTCGTCGATCGACTTGAGGAGGCGCGTGTCAGCCTGAGATCGAGTGAGCAACTGGTTGTACATCGGGGTGTTGTTCCAGTTGGCGATCAGCACGCCAGTTGTCGGGTCATACGCCATGCTGCCCCATTCGCTCCCACCGTTATTCCCAGGATATTGAATCCAGGGCCGAGTAAGGCTCGGCGCAGTAAATTCACCTTCGTAACGTGCGCGTCGGAACTTGATTCGACAATAGAGCTGGTCAAGCGGCGTCAGCCCCCACATTTGCTTTTCGCTGAGATCGCCGAATCCGAGTCGCGGCATACCAACCGACCATGGCTGGGTCGGCGCGAGAGGATCTTCAGCCAGGACGCTTGCTGGTGCCGGGCGCTCTTCGACGGGTGTCAGCGGCGCACCGTTACGTCGATCTAGCACAAACGTCTGCCCGCGCTTGGTAGGAACGATCATTGCGGGGATCGGGACGCCATCCTTATCAGGGAAGTCGATCAGCGTGGGCTGTGATGCGATGTCATAGTCCCAAACATCTTTGTGCACAGTCTGAAATACCCAACGCTGGTCACCGGTACGCGCGTCTAGCGCCACTATCGCGGAAGAGACCTTGTTCTCTTCCGGCGAGCGCAGCGCGCTGTAGTAGTCCACAGCGGAATTTCCCGTCGGCACATAGACAAGGCCAAGCTTGTCGTCACCGACCATCATGGTCCATGAATTTGGCGTACCACGGCTGTACCACTTACCCGGCGGAGGTTCGGCATGGTCGTTGGGACGCTTGACGTCCCATGCCCAAACAAACATACCAGTCTCGGCGCTGTAACCCCGAATTACGCCGGACGGCGCCCAGCGACGCTGGCCGTCCAGCACCTCCTGGTTCGTGACGATGACGCCATTGACCACTGTCGGCGGCGAGGGCTCAGCAACGAAGCCGGGCATAGACGGTCCCATTCCGACCATGAGATCCACCTGACCGTGAGTGCCGAACGTTTCGCATGCCTTGCCTGTGTCAGCATCGACTGCGATCAGCCGCTCGTCCAAGGTCGCTTCGATAATCCGTTGCCTGCACGGGAGCGAAGCAGAAATGGTCTGCGACCTGTAGTACACGACTCCACGACAGGCCGCGGTATACGGTACGTTTTGGTACTTCACTCCTGATTTATAGCGCCAGACTTCACGTCCAGTCTCTGCGTCGAGCCTCACAAGATCGTTCGTCGCCGAGCACAGGTAGACTGCGTCGCCAATTTTGAGTGGGGTCGTCTCTGCAGCCCATTTATTTCGCTGGCCAGCCGGAGGCAAATCGCCGGTACGGTATACCCACTCTCGCTGCAATTGGCTGACATTCTCAGCTGTGATTTGCGTTAGAGGCGAGTATCGCGTCGCATCATTGTCGCGGCCGTAAACCGCCCAGTCGCCGTCAGGTTGGGGTGCAACGTTGGCCTTCGCTGTTACGAGTGGCTTGTCTGGAAACGGCCCAACTAACGACGTGACGTTGTACGGCACGAAGGCGAGCGCAGACGCCACGATAAAGATTCCCGCCATAATTGCGGCCAGGGAGTACGCCACTTTCTTCTTAACATTCAATATCGGCAACAGCAGCGCCAGAAAAAAAGCGATGAGGGTCAACGCTCCAAGGCGCGGCACCCAGCCCCAGTAATCCAGGCCACTTTCCCGAACAGTCCACATCACTGTTCCGGAAAATACGATGGCGTACAACCACGCTCCTGACTGACGAAGACGGAACAGCTGCACTCCGGACGCGACAATCCCAGCGCCTGCTGCCAGGTAATACGCAGAACCGCCGAGCCAGATCAACCAACTCCCGCCCGCGACGAACGCAAACCCGAGCAAAACTAACAATCCCGCTAGCAGACGTAATGGCCATCGCGAGACGCCCCTTTCCCGCGTTGTCGGAGGTGACAGACGTAGTGGCCATCGGGAAACGCCCCTTTCATGAATTGTCGGAGGTGACATTAGCTTCTCTCCTCGTAACGATCATGCATATTTCGCGGAAATGGAACGCTCGCCCGGTGAAGCCGAAAATCTAGAGGGCAGTGCCCTGTGAGGGATTTTCGGAGCGTCACTCACAGGGTTATTCCTATTACGCTTTTATCTGTTGTGAACGCAGCGTCCGCAATTCGACCTCGGACAATTCCAGATCGCGCCTTGATTGTCGCGCACGGTTATATGTGTTTTCATGCAACGTCATTAGGCTGTGGCGAACCTCCTGATTGGCCGCACGATGCTTGCTTGCTCACATCTTTCAATCGAGAACATTTCGACGGGAGCAATTGGAACCTTCGGAACCACCGGTCTGAGAGCTCAGCCGCCCCCGCCAGTTGAAAGGCCAACGATTGCAATAGGAGATGATTGCGGCCAAGCTCGTCAAAACACTGAGGTGCGCTTCGATTATTCCGGAGGCGCGACGTTGTCAGCAAGTTAAGATACTCATTCAGAATCGTTTCATTACGTGCTATGTAATGCATTTTAGGTATTGGAGAGGAAATATCCGTTCGTTTCCGCACCCACAATGATGCCGGTTTTAAGAAACAGGGCTTCCGTGGTCGACCAGAAAAACTGGTTTTAGAGTGGGCTTTGATGACGACGCCAACGTTGAATATCGCGACGTCGGTTGACGCAGGTGACTTGCCGGGTGACGAGCAGGATGAGTGACCGATGTACCCTCATTGTCGGAAAATCGCGACCTGGAGATGGTGGGCTATCCTGGACGCCATCAATCGACGAGTGAGGTCAGGGTTTGTGGGGTGGAAAGTTGCTCTAAGTTTTATCGCCGCAACGACGACAGTCTTCAATTTGATCCGCAACGACACGGCGCTTTTTCGACGCAATCGAACCTGTGGTACCGTCGTATCCTTATTGGAGGAGAGGGGTTTGAACTGGCTAATCTTGTGTTCGTCGAGCGTATCTTCGCGATTCAGCGACCATTGCGGCACCGAACCCAAAGCCAGCATTGAAAACGCCCGAAAACGCGACGAGCGTCGACATTCAGAGCGACGCGTGACAAAAATCCGAAGCAGCCGCGCTTCCCCTTAACTGACGGAGGGCATATGAAAATTTTAAGCATCATCGGGACGATTGTGTTCGTCGCGGTGGTCGCGCTCTCGTTGCTGGCCGTGATGGATATCCTCTTCAAGTCCACCAAAAAGAAGAGTCGAAAGAACAATGCTGCAACGCGAAGACTGCATGAACATAAGCGTCCGACATGGTCGCGTAAATAAGTCGCCTCGTCCGCGCGAGCCGGCAAGGGCGTTCGCCTCGAGCCGTCGCTATCGATACGTGGATACCGCGCCGCTGCGCGTATAGATCGAGGAGATTCCCGTCGTTCTGCATGTGCGTGTAGGCGCCGCGATTGCCCGGCGTGCCGCTTTCCCCAACAGGCGTCCCATTGGCGTCGAAGGTGACGAGGTTGCCGTTTTCCCGCATCCGCACTTCGACCGCAGCCGGCCCGCGCGTGCCGGCCGACCAGAGTGTCGCGCTCGACTGCGTCACCCTCAGATTGCCATCGGCTTGCATGTTGAGATTGAAGTGGTTGTCGGACGACGACAGCTTCTGACCGCGCGCGAGACCCTGACCCGGCGCCAGTTGACCGCATGCCGACGGCGCCCGGATCGGCGGTAGTGCTGCGAGCGCATTGAGATCCATCGCGTTGGCGATCGCCTGTAAACCCGCATCGTTCGGATGTAGCTTATCGCCGCTGTCATAGGCCGGCAGCAACGCGGCGGGATTGGCCGGATCGCTCACCGCCTGCGCCTGATCCAGCACCGCATCGCAGCCGCTCGTCGAGCTCAGGACGAATGCATTCACTTGCTGGCGCGCCGCTTCGATGTCACCCGTTGCGCTGAACGGTGTCAGCGTGGAGCAGATCACCTTGATGTTGACGCGATGGGCCCGCTCGACCAGCTGCTGCAACGTGCTGATCAGTTGCGGCGCAGTCGAAGGATTGTCGGTGTTCAGGTTGTTGATCGCATCGTCCGAGATGATCACCCACTTCGCGCCGGGTTGCTGGAGGGCGTCGCGATCGAAGCGGGTGAGACCGGCCTGACCGGCGCTATCGGTGAAGAAGTTGTTGCCGCTGATCCCCATGTTCAGCACGCCCACGGTCATGCCGGCCTGCTGCAGCCGCACCGCGAGGCGATTGGGCCAGCGCTGGTTGCTGCTGGCGCTCGACCTGAAGCCGTCCGTGATGGAGGCGCCAAAGGCGACCACCGAGCCCGTCGCGGCGTCGTTTTGCACGTCGAGGTTGGTGATGAAATAGTAGGACTGACCGCCCGCGGAATTCGCAGTGCCGCCGGAGAAGGCGGGATCGGCGCTCACGTCTCCAGAAGCGATATAGACGTCCTGTAAGCCGTCGACGTGACCTGTCGAGCGTGGCGGGGTCCGCGAAGACAAATAGAGGCTTATGGCGACGTCGGCGAGGATAGGGACCTGAAACGCGACCGGATCGCTCATGACCGACGCGCCCGCCGGAATCGTCACGTGCGGCTGGCCGCCGAACATGACGGCGCGGTCACTGCCGGTCACCGTTTGGGGACCTTGGGCGCGCCGCGCGATGCGCGCATTGCCGATCACGAGCGGCGCGGTGCCATAGAGATTCGACACGCGGATCCGCGCCGATGTCCCGCCGATGCTGGTGCGCACGATCTGCCGCACCGTCTGGTTGTTGAAGCCGGGATCGTCCATGATGGAGGGCGCCATCGACCACGTGCCTGTCCACGATGCCGCGGACGGGGTGCCTTGCGCAAAATAGTGCGTCGTGCAAGGCATCACGATGACGACGACCAACGCCGCTTTTAAAAGCACCCGCATCCATCGTTTCACTACCCTCTCCCTCGCGGGGCGCAAGTCTTGGGCTCGCGGCCCGGCTTCTTGCCTAACGCTGCTGTTGCGGCACGGCCAACACCGGATCGACCAGCTTGGGCGCCGTCGCCTTCTGATTCAGATCCTTGATGAACGCTTCGCTCAGCGCCACGACTTTGGCCGACGCTCGCGGATCGAAAAGCGCGTGATCGAGTTCATCGAAAACGACAGCCTTGACCTTCGAAAAACGCGACAGCTTCTTCCCGCGCTTGCCGAAATGCGCGTTGAGTTGTTCCATGCCTTCGTCGCCTGAACCGTAGATGAACAATGTCCGCACGCCTTTGCGCTCGAGCGCGTGAACGACGCCATGCGGGTCCGTCAACGCATCGACTTTGGGCGGGGCGGCACGGTTGCCGGTCAAATCCAGCCTATGCGAGCGCAGACGCGCGATCAAGTTCGACGCGACCGCCTGCGCGATCGGCCGGAACCTGCGCTTTCCGCTCAGGACGAGCCACCATTTGGACGGCTTGAATATCGCCGGCCCAACACGCTTCAGCGAGTTGCGCTGGAGCTCCTCCAGGTCCGCCATCGACATGCCTTCGGGAATGTGAAAGCGCGCGAGGTTGACCGCGATCACAGCCGTGAGCGCCGGCTCCACGAGCGACGCACGCAAGGTGCTGTAGGCGCCCGAGCAGATCCCGAACGAGATGACCGTGTGATAGCCCTTGCGCTTGAGCCAGGCGGCGGCGGTCCCGACATCCTCGATCGTCGTGCTTGCATGGATCGACGGGACCAGGTCGAGCGGCCCGTGCGCGGTGCGCGGCGGACTGTCGCCGATGCCGCGCGCATCGATGCGCATCGACGCAATCCCGCGCCGGGCCATTTCCCGCGCGATGCGCACGGACAGCCGGCTGTCGCCGTGATGCACGCTGCCGGCGGTATTCGTGATCAGCACGACAGGCCCGAACGCGAACCTGTCGCGCGGTTCGCAGAGCATGCCGAAGAGGCCGTTGGCGCCGAAGGTGACCGGGCGCTCGCGGGCCTCGGGCGTATCGATGATCGCTTCGTCGTCCAGCGATACGCTCGGCCGTGCGCCCTTGTTCAGCGGGCTTCGAACGCGCGTGTCCGGGGTGCCGTCCGCGATCCATTGCGCGGCCCGTGCAAGCGCGCGAGCCGGTACGACCGACGACTTCGTCTCATCGACATATTCGTAGTAGCCTTCCATCACGGCCGTCTCGACTTCGACGCCACGTCCGCGCAGCGTCGAACCGAGCGCGGCGCTTGCGCGCGGGCGCGCATCGAGCACGAGCGCGCGCGGGGGAATCGAAGCGTGTTCGTCCATTGCCTTCGAGAGATCGAGCGCGTCCAGTTCACTGCACAGCTTGTCGCTGTAAACCTGGCCTAGTACGTTGAACGGCTTGTCGCGCTGCGTGGCGCGCAAGGGCGCGGGGAGGTTGTCGAGCCAGACCTTGCGTAGCGCCGCCAGTTCGCGCAGATACGCGTGCCCGCGCGTAACGGGCGCGAGCAGCACGAGCGAGTCGACCTCGCATCGACGCGATGCCAGCGCCGCCAGGGTCGCTCCGAGACGCAGGCCGCATAACGTCACGCTCGTCACGCCGGTCTCCTTGAGCCGCTCGACGGCCGCGACGATATCGGACACGAAGGCATCGAAATGATGGGCATGGCCGTCGACGCCAGCGGAGTCTCCCGTCGCGAGATAATCGAAGCGCAGCGCGGGAATGCCGTACGCGGACAGTTCCTCGGCAAGATACCGGATGCCCTTGTGACACCACGGTTCTTCATGACCGAACGGACTGCAGATCACCACGCCATGCGGGCCTTGCCCGGGATGAAGCCATCCAAAGCGTCCACCGAACGCGATCGGCTTCATGGGTTACCTCGACTGGCTGGGTTATCGTCGCCTGCGATAGCCGGCTGACAAAGAGCGGACGTTGCAACTTCTTTTGCAACCGCACCGCGCGATGTTCTCGTCTTGTAGCGCATCGGAGTGAAGCCTCTTTTGGTTTTGAGTGTTTCGGCCGATTGGATCGTTCTTTAGATATACATTCGGTGCGCTAAGCAACACTGCACGAAGCAGGAAACGAATTTGACCTGGACACCGTTATTCAAGCGATCGCGCCGCAATCCCTTGCCATCGGGCGGCGATAAGGCTTGACGATAATTGGAAACGTTTACCTTTAACGCGAGTTCGAAAGACGCGATCTAGACCACGCACATCGGCATTAAAAGCGTCGATCAGGTTTACCCGTAAGCGCGAGGCTGAGCGGATTGTGGGAGTCCGCACATAGCATTATCGGCCGGCGCGATAATCTGTTTGCGCGGGAAAATGCCCCTTGGGCAAAAGTAAAAGTGGGGCATTTGTCGGAATGCGTTTGTCGCGGCGGCTGCCGCCGGCAAATAAATACTGTGTAACGCGTTGTTTGCATACGGGTGCGCGATGAATCGCGAGAACATCTTCGGGGGAAGCGTGCGCATGTACGCGCGTGAACCTTTGTTTCAAAACCCACCAGAGCGAGTCGCTCAAACACGCATGTCACGCTTTACCGCAGCGCTCGAGGCCTTCACTGGCGAGCGTTTCGCGGACTATCCGGCGCTGCACGCCTACTCCACGCGCGAATACCGCTCGTTCTGGCAGTTCTTCCTGCAATGGACCGAAGGCATGGAATGGTCGGGCAGGGCGGAGCCGGCCTGCATCGGCGACGAATGCGAGACTGCGCGCTTCTTTCCAAACGTCGAGCTGAATTATGCGCAGTGCCTGCTCGGTCGCAAGATCGCGCCGGACGAAGCGCCCGCGTTGACCGCGCGCTATGCCGACGGCCGTCGCGAAACCATTACGCGCGGCGATCTGCGCGAGCGGGTCGCGCGGCTTGCTCATTCGCTTAGCGAGCTTGGCCTGCGTCCCGGCGACCGCGTGGTCGCGATGATGCGTAACGACGCCCAGGCGATCATCACGGCGCTCGCCGTGACGGCGCTTGGCGCGACGCTATCGACCGCGGCGCCTGAAACCGGCGTGCAGGCGATCCTCGACCGCTTCGAGCCGCTCGAGCCGCGCATGCTGTTCGCGCATACGACGCAGCGCTCGTTCGACACGGCAGGCTCGATCGCCGCGCACGTCGCCGCGGTGGCCGCCGCCTTGCCGATGCTCACCGCCGTCGTCTGCCTCGACGAGACGCCGCTGCCGAGCACGGTCAGCCAGCCTCAGCATTCGCTGCGCGATCTCATCGTGCGGGGCAACGCAGAGCAGTTCGAATGGCGGCGCTTTCCGTTCAACCATCCGCTTTTCATCATGTTCTCGTCGGGCACGACGG
This sequence comes from Paraburkholderia sp. RL18-085-BIA-A, assembly GCF_046027075.1. Taxonomy (NCBI): domain Bacteria; kingdom Pseudomonadati; phylum Pseudomonadota; class Betaproteobacteria; order Burkholderiales; family Burkholderiaceae; genus Paraburkholderia; species Paraburkholderia sp. RL18-085-BIA-A. The sequence goes on from NZ_JARESU010000073.1 coordinate 24,667, forward strand.
GCAAACCCAAGTGCATCATGCACGGGGCGGGCGGCACGCTGCTCGAGCATCTGAAAGAGCACCAACTGCACAGCGACCTGGGTCCCGGCGACAAGCTCTACTTCCACACGAGCTGCTCGTGGATGATGTGGAACTGGCAGTTGTCGGTGCTGGCATCGGGCGTCGAAATCGTCACGTACGACGGGCCGGTGACCGAGGTGGACACGCTGTGGCGCCTCGTCGCCGACGAGCGCGTGACCGTGTTCGGCACGAGCCCGGCCTACCTGAAGATGAGCGAGGACGCGGGCCTCGAGCCCGGCAAGCAGTTCGCACTGGATGCGCTGCGCGCGATGATGTCGACGGGCGCCGTGCTCTACGACCCGCAGTTCGAATGGGTGAACAAGCACGTCAAGCCGCTGCAGCTTCAATCGATTTCAGGCGGCACCGACATCATCGGCTGCTTCGTGCTCGGCAATCCGAACCTGCCGGTCCATGCCGGCGAAGCGCAGTGCAAAAGCCTCGGCCTCGACGTCCAGGCGTGGGACCAGGGCGCGTCGACCTTCATGACCGGCGAACTGGTCTGCGTGAACCCGTTCCCGTCGCGCCCGCTCGGCTTCTTCGGCGACCCGGACGGCTCGCGCTTTCACTCCGCCTATTTCAAGGCGAATCCGGGCGTGTGGACGCACGGCGACATCATCGAGATTTCGGGGCAGGGCTCGGCGCGCCTGCACGGACGCAGCGACGGCGTGCTGAACGTGCGTGGCATCAACGTGAGCCCGGGCGAGATCTATCGCATCCTGAGCGACATCGCCGAGATCCATCAGGCGATGGTCGTGGCGCAAGCCCCCGACGAAGCGAGCGGCACCGGCCAGCGCGTCGTGCTGCTGCTCGTGTTGCGCCAGGGCGCGCGCATGAGCGCCGCCCTCGCTTCGCGCGTGCGGCGCGAGCTGATGCGCCAGGGGGCGGCCGCGCTCGTGCCGGACGTGATCGCCGAGGTGGAGGCGCTGCCATTCACGCATAACGGCAAGGCGTCGGAGGCAGCCGCACGCGATGCCGTGAACGGCTTGCCGGTGCGCAATTTGTCGTCGCTGGCGAATCCGGGATGCGTCGAGAAGATCAGCGTGCATCCCGCGCTTGCCCGCAAGCGTCGCGAGCTGCCGGAACCGGGCGAATCGGCGGAGCAGACGGAAGTCTATCTGCGCGCGCTCTGGGAGCAGCTTTTCAGCTTCTCGCCGATCGGTCTCGACGACAACTTCTTCGAGCTCGGCGGCCATTCGTTGCTCGCCGCGCAAATGCTCGCTGAGGTCAAGCGGGCCACCGGACGCACCTTGCCGCTCGCGACGCTCATCATCGCGCCGACCGTGGCGCGGCTTGCGGCCGTGATCGTGGAAGACGGCGTGCAGGGCGGGCAGCCGAACCTCGTGCCGATGCGCGCGGGGCGCGGGCGGCCGATCTTCATGGTCCACAGCATCACGGGCTCGGTGATGGAGTGCCTGACGCTCGCCGGCACGCTGCAAAGCGAGCGGCCGGTGTACGGCCTTCAGGCGCGCGGGCTCGACGGCGACGAAGAGCCGCAGCGCAGCGTCGAGGCGATGGCGGGCGTCTACGTCGAGCAGATGCGCGCGGTGCAACCGAGCGGTCCGTATGCACTCGTCGGCTATTCGTTCGGTGGGCTGGTGGCGTTCGAGATCGCGCAGCAGCTGATCGCGGCGGGCCAGAAGATCGAGCTGCTGTGCCTGCTCGATACCTACGTCGACGAACGCTACCTGCCGCTGCCCGCGTGGGTGCGCTTCCAGTCGGAGGTGATGGTCGAGCGCGTGCGCACGTTCCGCGAGCTCTCCGCACGCGAGCGCCTAGCCTACATGATGGAGAGGTTGTCCGGCGCCGCCGACCGGATCCGCATGCGGCTCGGCAAAATGGCCCGCAAGCCGGCCTCCGATACGCAGGGCCTGCCGCCGGTGCTGCGGCGAGTCCGCGAATCGATGCGCGTCGCAATGGCGACGTATCGGCCGCGCCGCTACTTCGGCAGCCCGATCGTCTACGTGCGGGCGTCCGTCAGGGAAGACGGGCAGGGCGATCCTTTGCCGGCATGGCAGCGGGTCGCGCGGCTGGGCCTTGTGGTGAAGAACGTCGAAGGCGCGCATACCGATCTCGTCGTCGAGCCGATCCTCGCGACGGTCGCGGATACGCTCGCGCGCAGGCTGACCGGCGCCTGACCAGCGCCGCGGGCGCGGCGGTGTGATCCGCCGCGCCCGCCATGCGTCCGGAACCCACGAGTGTTCCAGGCGTCATCCCACATTTTAAATCATTCCTTTCAAATAAATTGCTCATACGGTTTAAAATCGACTTTTAAACCGCCGGAATGAATACCTCTGATTATCCTTCATACGTTTTAGATCGCCAATCTACAGATGAATAAAATCGGTTCGGATATCCATGTAAATACGGATGTTCAGGAAATCATTCCGTTTTGGCTGAATTATACGATGATATGTCGTACAGTTTGAAACAAGTGTAACGTGGAATCGCTTTTGGTAATCTGATATGATTATTACCAGTCGGTATTAGTTACCGATCAGCTGCTGCTCTATGCGTCTCATCGGTCGCTTATGCGCCATCGAAATGCAAGTCGTGGTGAACCCTTCCGGAAGACCCTGCTTTACCACCTGAAGTTCTCTTCGCTTTAAACCGGAGAAAACGCTTCGGGAATTCGCTCGCCCTGCGCGTTTTCGCATCGCCGATTACGCGGGGCAATGTGTACGTCAGCGTTCGGGCTTTTTGCGCCCGTTATCTCGCTTAATTTCCCTTTTAAACGCCTGTGTGGTCGAGGGTCGTGCCCAGTTTTTGGCTTTTCGATCGCGCCGGCACAGCTAAAAAGACTTGAATGCTTAAGAACAAATCAGCTCAAAAATCCCAAGTTAGTGACGATCAACTCGCGGTCCGTCGTAAATTTTTGACATCGCTATTGGCCGGCAGCGGCGCACTCGTGCTGGCCGCATGTGGCGGCGGCAGCAGCGATCCCGCCAGTCCCGAGGCGGTAGCGAACCGAAGCCGGCACCCTGGCGGCGCCTCGTCCTCGAGCGGCACCAGTTCCACGCCGGCTGCGAGCGCGCCGGCAGCAACGACACCGGCGAGCGCGCCGGCGAGCACCGACGGCGTTCTTCTTGACACGTCTTTCGGGGTAACGGGCGACGGCACCACCAACGATCGTGTGGCACTCCAGCGCGCGATCGACGGCTCGGTCGGACAGATTTTGCTGATTACCGGAAAGAGCCGGATCGATGCGGCCGGTCTCGACCTGCGCACCAACAGCCACGTGCGTTTTGCAAGCGGCGCGTCGATCAAGCTGCTTTCGCATAACACCGATACGTATGAAATCATGCGTTTGGCGGACGTGGATAACGTCACGCTTGAGAGCCCGTATCTCGATGGCAGCAAGGAATTGAATTCGGCGACGTCAGGTGAATGGGGAATGGGAATTTCGATTAATGGCGCAACGAATTGCACCATCACATCCCCGACCACAATCAATTGCTGGGGCGACGGCATTTATATCAATAATAGCGATCAAAATAGCGGCGTCTACAGCAAGAACATCACGGTCAATTCTCACCACGCGAGCGGATGCCGCCGCCAGGGTGTATCGATCATCAGCGGCAGCGGCATCACGTTCAATACGCCGCTTTGGGAAAATATTGGCGGAACGCAACCCGGCGCCGGGCTCGATATCGAACCGAACGACAATACCGCCGTGTTTGAAAACATCAGCATCGTCAGCCCGACGACGAACAACTGCGCCGGCGGCGGGATTCTCATTTATTTCGGCTTCCTGCCGGGTCCGGTCAGCAAGACGGTCGGCATCAGCATTACCGGCCATACGGATACGGGCAGCCCCGGCGGCTCATTCAACGTCCAGGGCCTGCACCTGAACGGCTACGTCGTGAATGGCTCGATTACCAGCACCGATCCGGTCTGGAAAACCGCGATGAGCCTGGAAGACTGGGACAAGGGCGGTCCGACGGTGACTGTCACCAACGCCAAAATCGGCTGATGTAAGTGGTTTGCCGGGGGCGCGATACCTCAACGGATCGCACCCCCGCTGTCTGACCGGGCAACGCTCGACCCCCGCGCTTCACCCCCCGCCTCAAATAACAGCACCCGGCATTCGCCGCGCATGCTGATCCCTATTCGTCCGTTGGATAACCCACAGTGTATTGCGTGAAAACCATAATATGTCTGGTCGGACATTTTATGGTTTTCCCTATTTTACAAATCCGATATTCATATTCGTAAAACGTTTGCGCAGCCGCTTATAGCCGAATAGGTCTGGGTTAATTTGTGTGCGCTATCGCGCATACTTGGTGCACCCTTGTGCCGTATCGTTGCTTCTAGGAAAAGGGCGATTATTGTTTAATCGTCTGGGGGGAACATTTTCCATAGGAAAATAACGATGAATAGTTCAAAAACCAGTCGACGCTTTAATTCGTCGAATTCGTGGATAAAGTCTTCCTTTCGGAAGGAAGATTCTTCGAGCTGATTTCTCATCCGGCGATCAACCCATATTGGTCGCGCGCGGACGTGAGGGATGAGTTTATCCCTCGTTCGAATCCGGGTGCCCGCGCGGTCAAAAGAAAACCACGTGACGAGACGTGTCCATGAAACTTAAAACTCAAGCGTCAGAGGCATTGTCAGAGCGTAACGATGAATTCGATCCGGGATCGATCATCGACACGTTGATTAATCACCGGGTCATGATCATTGCGACGACGATGCTCTTCGTAGTGGTGGGCGCCCTGTACGCGTTCTGCGCGACACCCGTCTATCGGGCGAGTATCTCGATCAAGGTGGAAGACAACACCCCGACCGCGCTCCCGGACTCGAAAGACCTGGTGCGCAATGCGTCGTCGATGTTCGAGGAAAAGTCCTCGGCCGAAGGCGAGATGCAGATCCTCCGGTCGAAATCCATCGCCATGCAGACGGTGGACTCGCTCAAGCTCTATATCGAAGCCGAGCCGAAGCGCCTGCCGCTGTTTGGCGGCCTGATCGCGCGCCACAACGACACGCGGCTCACACCCGGACTCCTCGGCTGGGGCGGCTTCGTCTGGAGCGACGAGGCGATCAACGTGGCGACGTTCGAAGTACCCAAGAAGCAAGAGGGCGCCGGCTACACCGTCACCGCGCTGCCGGGCGACCAATACCAGCTACGCGGATCGGGGATCGAGCAGCCGCTCACCGGCCGGGTCGGCGTCGAAGAGCATTTCGAAACCAGCCACGGGCCGGTTACGCTGCTCGTGAGCAAGATCGACGGCGAGAGCGGCGCAGTGTTCAACCTCACGCGCCATTCGCGCCAGCAGACGCTCGAGCAACTGCAAACGCGCCTCCAGATCGATGAGCAAGGCAACAAGTCGAACGTGCTCGGCGTCTTGCTGGAAGGCAGGGACCCGGTTCTCGTGAGCAGCATCCTGAACGAGATCGGTAAGGAGTACGTCCGCCAGAACGTGAGCGAGAAGGGCGCCAACGCCGAGAAGTCGCTGAATTATCTCGAGCAGCAGCTGCCGACGGTGAAGCGCCAGATGGAGCAGGCGGAAGAAGCCTACAACTCCTATCGCAACAGCCACGGCCTCCTGGACGCGGACGAAGAGGGCCGCCTCATCCTGAGACAGGCCACCGAAGCGGACTCGCGCCTCTTCGACCTGAAGCGCCAGCGCATGGACCTGACTGCCCGCTTCTCGCCGTCGCACCCGAGCGTGGAAGCGATCGATCAGCAGATCGCCGGTACCAACAAGTACGTCGAGAGCCTCGCGGCGCGCGTTCGGGCGATGCCGTCGGCGGAGCAAGGTGCGCTGCGCCTGATGCGCGACATGCGCTCGAGCTCCGACATGTACGCGGCATTGCGTAACAACATCGAAACCTTGCGTCTGGTCAAGGCCGGCAAGTCCGCCTCCGTGCAACTGCTCGATACCGCGGACGTCCCCGAGCGGCCGGTCAAGCCGGTGAAATCGCTGGTTCTGCTTGTTGCTGCCGTGCTGGGTCTGTTCATCGGTATCGGCTTGGCCTTCCTGCGCGACTTCCTGTTCAAGGGCGTGGCCGATCCGGAAGAGCTCGAATCGCGCACGGGCCTCAGTGTCTACGCGACGATCCCGGTCAGCGATCGTCAGTACGAACTGACGCGCAGGATGTCGAGCAAGGGTGAAGAGCCGCTGGCTCTGGCCAACCGCTTCCCGATGGATCCGGCAGTGGAAGCGCTGCGCACGATGCGCGCGTCGCTGCAGTTCGCGCTCAACGGCGATCGCAACAACGTCGTGATGCTCGCGGGACCGCTGCCGGGGATCGGCAAGTCGTTCCTGTCGGCGAACCTCAGCACCTTGCTCGCCGCCGGCGGAAAGCGCGTGCTGCTGATCGACGGCGACTTGCGCCGCGGCCATCTGAACGAGTACTTCGGTTTGCCGCGCGGCGCTGGCCTCGCCGATCTCGTCGCCGGAAATCGCTCGTTCGATGACACCGTGCACAAGGAAGTGCTGCCGAAGCTCGACGTCCTGCAGTGCGGTGAATATCCGCGCGACCCGGCCGAATTGCTCCTGAGCGCCAATTTCAAGGCAACTATTCGCACCGCGTCGGAGCTTTACGACATCGTCCTGCTCGATGCACCCGCGATTCTCGCCGTCTCCGATACGGCAACGATGGCGCCCGTCGCCGACTCGATCTTCCTGGTCGCGCGTTTCGCCGATACGCGTGCCGGCGAGATCTCGGAATCGGTCAAGCGCCTCGCGCAAACCGGCGCGAAGGTCGAAGGCATCTTGCTGAACGGATTCAAGGTGAATCGCGGCAACTACGCCCAGTCACGTCGGTACGGCAACTACGCATACGAAGCCTACTACTCCGATTCAACGAAATAACGCGCGCTTGCCCGGGCAACGGTTCACTCCTGCTGAACCTCGCCCGTAGGTTCGACAAGACGCGGTAGCAAAAAAACAGGGGAGCAATCATGCACTCGTTAAACGAGCTGAAAGTCGCGGTAGTGGGTCTGGGTTATGTCGGGTTGCCGCTTGCGGTGGAATTCAGCAAGCGTCGCCCGGTCGTGGGGTTCGACATCAACAACGCACGCATCTCGGCGTTGCGCGAAGGGCGTGACGTTACGCTCGAAATCAGCGACGAAGAACTGGCCGCCGCCACGGGCATGAAGTTCACGGCGGATGTCGCCGAGATGAAGGGCTGCAACGTGTACATCGCCACCGTCCCGACGCCGATCGACGAATACAAGCGTCCCGACCTGAGTCCGCTGATCGGCGCGAGCGAAACCATCGGTAGCGTGCTGAAGAAAGATGACGTGGTCATCTATGAATCGACCGTCTATCCGGGCGCGACGGAAGAAGAATGCGTGCCGATTCTCGAGCGCGTGTCGGGCCTGAAGTTCAACGTCGATTTCTTCGTCGGCTACAGCCCCGAGCGGATCAATCCGGGCGACAAGACGCACCGCGTGACGGACATCAAGAAGATCACGTCGGGCTCGACGCCGGAAATCGCCGAACTCGTCGACGGGCTGTATCGCGAGATCATCGTCGCGGGCACGCACAAGGCGAGCAGCATCCGGGTCGCCGAAGCGGCCAAGGTCATCGAGAACACGCAGCGCGACGTCAACATCGCGCTGATCAACGAACTGTCGATCATCTTCAACAAGATGGGGATCGATACGGAATCGGTCCTGCAGGCCGCCGGTACCAAGTGGAACTTCCTGCCGTTCCGTCCGGGTCTGGTGGGCGGGCACTGCATCGGCGTGGACCCGTACTATTTAACGCACAAGGCCCAGGCCATCGGCTATCACCCCGAGATCATCCTCGCCGGCCGCCGCCTGAACGACAGCATGGGCGGCTACGTCGCAGCGCAGCTCGTGAAGGCGCTGACCAGGCGCCAGATCGGCGTCGCTGGTGCGCGTGTGCTGATCATGGGCCTGACGTTCAAGGAGAACTGTCCGGACCTGCGCAATACGCGAGTCGTCGACATCGTCACGGAATTGCGTGAGTACGGCGTCGAAGTCGATGTCTACGATCCGTGGGTCTCGAAAGAAGAAGCGCGGCACGAGTACAACCTGGACCCGATCGAGCATCCGGCAAAGGGCATCTACGACGCGACCATCCTCGCCGTCGCGCACAGCCGCTTCCTGGAACTCGGCGCCGAAGCGATTCGCGTATTCGGCAAGCCCGAGCATGTGCTCTACGATCTGAAGTACCTGCTGCCCGCAGCGGCGAGCGATCTGCGTCTCTGACCGATCCGCGGCACGTCGCGCAGCACGCAGCACGCCACGCCACCACAATGTGATGGCGTGCCCATCTCAAACGGAGGGCACCGATGCCTGATCGCTACGACATCATTAGGCAACGACTCGCGCAGCACCCGCAGCAGTGGCTGATCACCGGCGTGGCCGGGTTCATCGGCTCGAACCTGCTGGAAGCGCTGCTCAAGCTCGATCAGACCGTGGTCGGACTCGACAACTTTTCGACCGGCTACCAGCGCAACCTCGACGAAGTGCGTTCGCTCGTCTCGCCGGAGCAATGGAAGCGGTTCAGGTTCATCGAAGGCGACATCCGGCGCATGGAAGATTGCATGAACGCCGTCAAGGGCGTCGATCACGTGCTGCACGAAGCGGCGCTTGGCTCGGTGCCGCGCTCGGTGAACGATCCGATCGCGACGCACGAAGTCAACATCAGCGGCTTTCTCAACATGCTCGTGGCCGCGCGCGATGCCGAGGTGTCGAGCTTCACGTACGCCGCATCGAGCTCGACGTATGGCGACCATCCGGGCTTGCCGAAAGTCGAAGACCTCATCGGACAGCCGCTTTCGCCGTACGCCGTCACCAAATACGCCAACGAGCTGTACGCCTCGGTTTTCGCGCGCACGTACGGCTTCAAGACGATCGGCCTGCGTTACTTCAATGTGTTCGGCAAACGCCAGGACCCGGACGGCGCCTACGCCGCGGTCATCCCGAAATGGACGGCCTCGCTCATCCACGGCGACGACGTCGTGATCAACGGCGACGGCGAAACCAGCCGGGACTTCTGCTACATCGACAACGTCGTGCAGGCGAACATCCTGTCGGCGACGTCGGATGAAGAAGCACGGAACCAGGTATACAACGTCGCCGTCGGCGATCGCACGACGCTGATCCAGCTCTACGACGGCCTGCAGTCCGTGCTCGGCGACAACGGCGTGTCCTGCGATAAGCGTCCCGTGTTCGGGCCGTTCCGCGCCGGCGATGTCCGGCATTCGCAGGCCAACGTCGACAAGGCGCATCGGCTGCTAGGTTACGAGAACACGATTCCCCTCGCGGCAGGGTTGTCCCGGGCGATGCCCTGGTACATCCAGTTCGTGGCCCAACGGTGATGTCTTCAGGATTGCCCGCGTCGCGGGCGCACTTCGGCACGACCGATGTATCTGCAACGGATAGCACTTCTTTAGGACGGTAGCGTCAATGTCTCAGATCGCAGGGTGGCGAAGCCGTCTTCCGCAGATTCATCCTGACCATTCCCGGATCGCACGCAGTGCGGTCTGGGTTTCCCTGTTCGCGCTCATCGGCAAGTCGGCGGGCGCGCTCAAGGAAATGGCGATCGCGTATCGCTATGGCATCAGCAACGTCGTCGATGCCTATCAGCTCACGCTCACGCTGATCACCTGGCTGCCGGCGACGTTCGTCGCGGTCTTGACGGTCGTGCTCGTGCCGGCTTTGGTCGAGCTGCGCGCGAAGCCCAAGCAGGAGCAAGCAAAGTTTCTAGGCGAACTCGACGTGATGGCGACCGTCGTCGGCTTGCTGTTCGCGGTCATTCTCTACGTCTCCTGGCCGTATGCGCTCGATTTGATGGCGCGCAACCTGTCGGAAGAGACCCGCGTGATGTCGCGCCGGATGATGCTCGGCATGGTGCCGGTCGGCATCGTCATGTTGACGAGTTGCGTCTATGCGGCACGGCTCCAGGCACGCGAAAAGCACGTCAATACGCTGCTCGAGTGCGTGCCGGCGGTCGTGCTGCTAGCCTTCGTCCTCGCCTGGCACGACGCGAGTTCGCCTGCGCCCCTGATCTGGGGCAGCACGCTCGGCTTCGTCCTCCAGGCGGTGATCTTGCGCGTGCTCTCCGGGCGTGCCGACCAGATCCGCGCGCGACTCAGCTTCTCCCTCAGCTCGCCGCAGTGGCCGCACATGTATCGCGCAATCGGCGTGTTCATGATCGGCCAGCTGATCATGAGCCTCGCCACACCGCTCGATCAATATTTCGTGGCGGGTCTCGGCGACGGCGCCATCGCCACGCTCGGCTATTCGACCCGCGTGCTTGGGCTGCTCGTCAGCATGGGCGCCGTGGCGATCAGCCGCGCGACTTTGCCGGTTTTATCAGAGCTCTTGAGTGCAGGAGACAACGCTCGCGCACGAAGCATCGCGCTAAAGTGGTCGCTCTTCATGCTGGCGATGGGCTGCGTGGCGGTGGTGGTGGCGTGGTTCCTCGCGCCGATGGTCGTGAAACTGCTGTTTCAGCGCGGCGCCTTTGTCGCTGCGGACACGGTGGCGGTATCGGGCCTCTTCCGCTGGGGATTGATCCTGATCCCGTTTTACTTCGCCGTGCTGGTGCTGGTTCAGCTCTTCGCGAGCGAAGGTCGCTTTAAAGAAATGGCAGTCATCGCGGCGGCGAATTTCGCGGTCAAGGCGGTGGCCAATTACTTCCTCATTCGACGGTTCGGCATCACGGGGGTCGTTCTCGCAACTGGTGTCATGGGCGCGAGTTCGTTCGGGTGCTATCTGTTTCTCACGTTGTCAAACGGGTCATCAAGAAATAAGACGGGTTCGCTATGAAGATTCTGCTGTTCATCCATTCCCTGCATTACGGTGGTGCGGAGCGCGTGGCAATGAACCTGTCGAGCGAATGGGTCGCGCAAGGTCTGGATGTCAGCGTCGTGACGCTGACATCCACGGCGAGCGACTTCTATGAGTTGCACAATTCGGTCGAGCGCATTACCCTCGACCTCGCGGGCGCCACGGGAGGCTTCGCAGGCGCCATATTCGCGAACGCGTGCCGGATGCTGGCATTGCGCCGCGTGCTGAAGCAGGTGAGGCCGGATGTCGTGATGGGCATCGAGACGCGGCCGTCGATTCTCGCGATCCTGGCCGGCCTCGGCTTGCCCTGCAAGGTGATCGCGACCGAGCACATTCATCCGCCGATGCTTTTCGAAGGCAAGTTCTGGGAGACCTTGCGCCGCTGGACGTACCCCCTCGCGGACAAGGTCGTCGCGTTGACGCAGAAAAGCAGGATCTGGTTGCAGGAAAACTGCAATTGCAAGTCCGTGAGCGTCATTCCGAATTCGATCTCGCTGCCGATTCCGGTCGTCGAGCCTGTCGTGGCGCCGCAGGAAGTGGTCGGCGCCGAGCGTCGCGTATTGCTGGCGGCGGGACGCATGGCCCCGCAAAAGGGTTTCGACATTCTGATCGATTCCTTCGCCCGGATCGCAAGCGACTTTCCCGCGTGGGATCTCGTGATCGTCGGCGATGGCGACGATCGCCGCGCGCTCGAAGCACGAGTGGCGGCGGCTAAGCTAGGCGATCGCGTGCTGCTGCCGGGCCAGGTCGGCAACATGCCCGACTGGTACGAACGCGCCGATCTGTACGTCCTGAGCTCGCGGTTCGAAGGCTTCTCGATGACGATCGTCGAGGCGATGGCGAGCGGCTGCGCCGTGGTGAGCTTCGATTGCGACGCAGGCCCCGGCGACATCATCACGCACGGCCACGACGGCCTGCTGGTTGGTGCTGTCGGCGACCCGCAGGAACTCGCCGATGCCCTGTCGACCTTGATGAAGGACGACGAGAAACGGGCGCTGATGGCCGAGCGTGCGCGCGCAGTCGTCGACCGGTTCTCGGTGGCCCGCGTCTTCTCGCTGTGGCGTGACGTGTTCACGCAAATCGGCGTGAAGCCTTCGCGGACCATCGATCGGGCTTCCTTGCGGGTGACGGAGCGAGCACCGAGCTTCCACTCATCAAGCGGGCGGAGACCTGACAATCCATGAAGATCGTCTTGTTCATTAGCGCGATGCAGGATGGCGGCGCCGAGAGCGTCGCCGCGACGCTGGTCAATGCGTGGGTCGAGCGCGGCGACACAGTGACGCTCGTCGCCACGTATTCCGGACGGAGCACCTGCAATTACCCGGTGTCGGACCGCGTGAAGTTCGTTTTCCTGGCCGACCTGGTGAAGCGAAGCGGCCGCGGTCCGCTCGCCTTCGTCGAGCGCATGCGTGCGCTGCGCGCGCTCATGCGCGACAGCAAGGCGGACGTGATCGTGTCGTTCCTGACGAACGTGAACGTCGCGACGATTCTTGCCTCGCGAGGACTCAGCATTCCGATCATCGTGAGCGAGCACACCAATCCGCTCGCCGACCGCCGATCGTTGGTCTGGCGGATGCTTTGCCGGTTCGTTTATCCGAAGGCGAACCTCCTGACTCTGCTGACCGACGACGTCGTCGCACCGTACAGAAAGAGCGTGCCTGGGTTGAAGGACATCGCGGTGATGCCCAATCCGCTGCCCGATGGTCTGTTCCTGCAGCAACTGCAACAGCCCACCGCGCGCAAGCGCGTCATTACGCTGGGACGTCTGAACAAGACGAAGCAGTTCGATTTGCTGATTCGCGCGTTTTCGCTTCTGGCCGACGAGTTCCCGGACTGGGACTTGTGGATCTGGGGAGAAGGGCCGGAGCGCGCCGCGCTCGAGGCACAGGTCGGGCAACTGCATATGGACGAGCGAATTTTCCTGCCCGGCCGCACGCTGACCCCGTGGAACGAACTGGCGAAGGGCCAGGTTTTCGCGATGTCTTCGAGCCATGAAGGCTTGCCGATGGCGCTGATGGAAGGCATGGCGCTCGGACTGCCGGTCGTGTCGTTCGACTGTCCGAGCGGTCCGCGGGAGTTGACGCGCAACGGCGAGGACGGCCTGCTCATCCCGCCCGGCGACGCAAATTCGATGGCCGCCGCATTGCGCCGCCTGATCTCCGACGATCCGCTGCGCGCCGAGCTCGGCAGGAAGGCTGCAATCTCGGTGCGGGAGCGCTATTCGCTGAAAGCGGTATTGCAGATCTGGGACGGCCTGTTCGACCGGGTCGGCGCGCGGGCGAAGCACCTTGAATCGTCGCATTGAATAAGCAATACGGCCGTGACCTGCCGTATCCAACACAAAGCTCGGAAAGCCAGGGGCGGACATGACCGGACCTAAAGTCGTTCTCTTTGCCAACACCGATTGGTATCTCTACAACTTCCGCCTCTCGCTGGCGCAGAAGCTGCGGCAAGACGGCTATGAAGTCGTGTTGCTGTCGCCGCCGGGCGAGTTCGGGCCCAAGCTGCAGGCGCTGGGCTTCAGCTGGCACGCGATGCCGATGAACCGACGAAGTCTCAATCCGCTGCGCGAATTGTGCGTGCTCGCTTGGCTCGTGCGGTTTCTCCAGCGTGAAAAGCCCGACCTCGTGCACGGCTTCACGATCAAGAGCGCGGTGTACGGGTCGCTCGCGAGCAAGTTCGCCGGCGTGCCCGCGCGGATCAATGCCGTCGCGGGCATGGGCTACGTCTTCACAAGCCGCGATCTGAAGGCGCGTGTGCTGCGGCCCATCGTGCGCCAGTTGATGCGCTCCGCTTTGAACGGCCGGCGAAATGCGCTCGTCCTGCAGAACCCTGACGACGTCGCGGTTTTCAAGAGCGCGAAGATCGTCGATGACCGCGCGATCTGGCTCATCAAGGGATCGGGCGTGAACTGCTCGCGGTTCACCGCACGGCCGGTGCCTCATGAAGATTCGCGCGCTCCGCTGCGCGTCGTGCTGGCCGCTCGCCTCCTGTGGGACAAGGGCATTGCCGAATACGTCGAGGCTGCCCGGGCGCTGAAGGCTGAAGGTCGCACTGTGAAGTTCCTTCTCGCCGGCTCCCCGGACGATGGCAATCCGGCCTCGGTATCGAAAGAACTCGTCGAAGGCTGGGCCAACGAAGGCCTTCTCAACTGGCTCGGGCATGTCAGCGATATGCCGAAGATGCTGTCCGAAGTGGACGTCGTCGTGCTTCCGAGCTACCGCGAAGGCTTGCCCAAGACGCTGATCGAGGCGGCCGCGTGCGCATTGCCGCTGATTACGACCGACGCCCCGGGCTGCCGCGAAGTCGTGAGCAACACGGGCGAAGACGGCTTGCAGATTCCCGTGCGCGACAGCGCGGCGCTCGCCGACGCGATCCGCCTGCTCGACGACGACCGCAAGCTCTGCCGCAAACTCGGCCTCGCCGCGCGTGAAAAGGCCCTGAGGGAATTCGACGAATTGATCGTGATCAGCAAGACGCTGCGGGTCTATAGCGAATTGCTGGACCCGGTGCCGCACGAAGTCGTCACGGCGAGTCAGCGCGAGCGGCAGATTTGAACCCGAGCGGCACCGCCTGAGCGCCAGGGCAAGCCTCGCATCGATGCGTAATCGCGAGGCTTGCTCCAGGACAGATTCAAAGCAATATCTTGAAGGAGATTCAGTGGCTATGGTGGTTCCGAAATTCTTGCTGCGCTTCGATGACGTCACCCCGGAAATGGCCTGGTCGCGATTCGATCCCTTCGATGCGCTTTCCGAGGATCAGGACTTGCCGCTGCTGGTCGGCGTCGTGCCGAACTGCCTCGATGAGACGCTCGTCGTCGAACCGGCGCGAGACGCGTTCTGGGATACGGTCCGCGGCTGGGCGGATCGCGGCTGGAGCATCGCGCAGCACGGCTACACCCATCAGTACGTCACCGAGCACCCCGGGCTGTTGCGCCTTGGCAGCAAATCGGAGCTGGCCGGCCTCTCATACGAGGAGCAGTTTGCCAAGTTGCAGGCGGGAAAGACGATCCTTCAGGAACAAGGCGTTTGGCAGCCGGTCTTCATGGCGCCGTCGCATTCGTTCGACGAAGCGACGCTCCGCGCGCTGGCCGATCTGGACTTCAAGTACCTCACGGACGGGAGTGGCGTCTATCCGTACGAGTTCGGCGGTCTGACGGCCGTACCGCAGTTGTTCGCCACGCCGCTGAATTTTGGCTTCGGCGTGTATTCAATATGCCTGCACGTCAATACGTTGAGCGAGGCCGAAGTCGAGAAGATCGTCGGATTCGTTAAGAAGAATCGCTCGCGGTTCATCTCCTTCGAAGACGCCGCGAGCATCAGGAACCCCGTTCCGGGCGTCGCGATGGCGATGCGCTTTCTAACGTCTACCCCGTTGCGCGCCATGCGCCGCTTGAGGGGCTGAACTCTACATGGGGTGCATTGTGCGCAATAGACGAAGAGCGGTGAATGCTTTTCTCCTCGGCAGCATGGTGGGTGCCATTACCCGGCCGCTCGCTGCCGTGGCCGACGTCGTGACCGATCAGCACGCCTCGACCGGCGAAGTCGTCGACCGATGGTTTGGCGTCAGGGCTGACGGCAAGACGAATGACCGTGCCGCGCTTCAGAAGGCAGTCGATAGCGCAGTCGGCAAGACGCTCGTCATTACAGGCCCGTGCAGGCTCGATCAGCAAGGGCTGCACATGCGCAGCAACAGCCGCTTGCGCTTCATGCCTGGCGCCTCGCTCAAGCTGCTTCCCCACGACACTCAAAACTACGAGGTCATCCGTATCTGGGACGTGCGGCATGTCGTTCTGGAGAATCCCCGCGTCGACGGGAGCAAGGATCTGAACAGCGCGACCGGCGGAGAGTGGGGCATGGGCATATCGATCGCAGGCAGCACCGACGTGACGATCCTTTCCCCCACCACGACCAACTGCTGGGGCGACGGCATCTATATCGCGAACAGCTTCGGCAAGGGCCTGCCGTATTCGAGCGACATCCGCGTGAAGAATCACTACGCCTCCGGCTGCCGCCGGCAAGGCGTGTCGATCATCAGCGGCAGGAATATCCTGTTCGATCATCCCGTGTGGGAAAACATCGCCGGTATGCTGCCTTCCGCCGGACTCGACATCGAGCCGAACGAAAACACGGACATCATCGAAAACATCCGGATCGTCAATCCGACTACGCGTAACTGCCAGTTCGGCATTCTCGTGTATCTGGCAGCATTGCCGGGAAGCCGCGAGAAGACCGTCAGCGTCGTGATCAGCGGACACAAGGACGAAGGCAGCCGGGAAGCGGCCTATAGCGTCTCCGGATTGAAGATGAAAGGCAACGTGGTCACGGGCTATATCACGAGCATTTCGCCGACGTGGATTCGTCCCAAGCGGGACGCCTTCGTCAGCACCGACTATGACCGCGCGGGACCGAAAATTGATATCTCGAATCCCACGATCATCCGCTAGTGTCGTGAGTTAGCAGATGGTTCGCGTTGCTCACTGATGTGCTGAACCGACTCCATGAACGAGGCTTCATCGAAGACCCAGTCAACAAGGCGTAGTCCGTGATCTTTACCGAAGAAGGACTGCGCGAGTCCGAGCGGGTTTTTAATCAGCACTTCACCATTCGGAAAGAACGGGGAATTGATTCAACGAACTTCTGATTCACGACCCTAGCTTGATGACGTGGCGCTCAACGCGTCACGCCTTTCTCGCGCAGCAAGGTCGCGTACATCTCCCGATACTGCTGCCAGCATACGGAGATCGAGAACGATTCGACGATCCGCTCGCGCGCAAGAGTACCCAGCTTCTTGCGCTGCTCGAGACCCAGCGTCGCCATCTCTTCCAGCGCATGCGCCAACTTGACAGGATCTCGCGGCGGCACCACCAAACCCGTATCGCCGACGAGCTGGCCGGTATCGCCGACATCCGTCACCACGCAGGGAACGCCGCACGCCATCGCCTCGCCGACGACCGTCGGCAAGCCTTCCGTCCGCGATGAGAGGCACAGGATGTCGAACGCCGGCATGAGTCGATGCAGGTCGTTGCGGGCGCCCAGCATGTGACACACGCCCATCAGGCCGAGCTCGCTCATCCTGCGTGCGAGCGTCGTGTTGCTCGCATCGACATCCTTGCCGATCATCACGAAATGGCAGTCCGACACGCGTTGACGAAGCAGCGCGGCCGCACGCAAAAAGTTGTCGTAATCCTTGGCGGGATTGGCGCGCCCGACGATGCCGATCAGGATCGATCGGGAAGGCAAGTCGAGCGCGTCGAGTAGCGCGGCCCTGGCGCTGGCATCCGGCACGAACTTGCGGACATCGAAGCCGTTATGAATCACGCGCATCCTGGCGGGATCGTAACCGTAGGCGACGTGAGACTTGTACGACGCGTTGGCGCAGCAAATGACCGAGTCCGGCATCTGGTTCGAAGTCAATGCGCCGATTCGCGCGAGCGAATGCAGAAAGCGCCCGACCTTGGGCGTGGGCACTTCGGTCCGATGGATGCCCCAGACGAGCGCGAACTTGTGACGATTCCCGCGGACCCGGAACATCAGCCGCGCCAGCAGCGCCGCGACGCCGCCGAAAATATCGCCGTGATACATCCACGTCTGGACGACGTCGGGACGCGCATCGACGATCCACCTGGCGAGCATGACCAGAAGCAGAGGATTCGGCGCACCTTGCCGCATTCCCAGAAATTTGACTTCGGCGCCCGCGCCACGCAGACGCTCCGCCATGACATCCAGCGGCGACAGGGAAATGACGACGTGCGTGTCGCCAGCGGTGCGCGACTCCAAAACGAGGTTCAGCAGCAGCGTTTCGGCGCCGCCCACACCAAGGCCCGAGATGATATGGACGATCTTCATTGTGTTTGCACAGAGCGCGCATCCGGTGATGTGAAACCCGCTTCTCTATTTCTTTCGATTGGATAGACCAGTAGCGGAATTCTGATTAGCCTTCGTTCCCCCATCGCGCTCGCTCTAATTGGATTTGATAGGACGATAAGTTCAGTCGAAGGATAAGTGATCAAAGAGGCGCTTTACCGTTCGGCAACCAACACACATCGGGGACGCGATGCTCTGGTTATACAAATGAGGTACAGCGACCACGGATCTCGAGTCGTCGCAAAACTTGTGTGCCGTGCCGCTCGTAGGACAAATCGAAAAACTGATAGCGTTCAGGGGCGTAATGCGATGCGAGTTCCAACGCCGATTACCGAAAGCACACTTTAGCGGCATAAAAACGGACACAATCCGCCAGTTTGCAAAAGACTGGGAAGACGACGGACGAGAGATATGAAAGTGGCCCAACAACTCAACTCGAACCAGGTTCCCGCGGCCTTCCGATGGTTGCGCCCCTCCACGCTGGGATTCCTGGCAGTGCTGGCGTTCATCCTGTGCACGCTCGCCTTGGGCGATCGCACCCGGCTGCTCGACCAGGACAATTACGTTGCGTACTTCCGCGAAGCCGATCCGCTCTGGATCATGCATCTCTGGTCGAGTAACCGCTCGATCGTCCTCTTCCTCGTGAAGACGATCACGGATGAGCTCGGCTGGCGGGTCTGGGTGCTGGGCATCGATTCGCTGGGCGTCTCGCCGGAGATGGGCGTGCGCATCACGGTGATCGCGCTGAACGTGCTCATGGCGCTTGCACTGAGCCGCACGCGCCGGCCGCTCCTCGGGCTGCTGCTCTGGGCGCTGATCCCCACAGGCCTCGCGACGGTCGGGCTGTTCCAGATCCGACAGGGGTTCGCGCTGTCGATCGCAATGTATTTCGCAATGTGCCGGCGACAGCCGATCCGCGGCGCGCTGCTCGCCAGTATCGTCCACACGACGTTCGCGTATCCGGCGCTTTTCCTGATTCTCGCGCACGTTCTCACGAAGCGCAGCAGGACGCTCGCGATCGTAAGCGTGGTCGGTGCGGCGCTCGCGATGTCGCTGGCGTCGGCGTGGCTTTTCAACACGTTCGGCGGCCGCCGGCTCGAGGAGTACACGCAGCAGGAACAGTTCACGGTGAACTTCCTGATATCGCTCGTGCTGTACCTGGTCGTGCCGGCGCTCGTGCTGATGCTGCGTCGGAAGAATCTCGAGGACACGGCGCGCGAACTGGTCATTCAGAAGATCGCGATCATGCATATCGGGCTGATCATGTTCCTGATCATCTCATTCTTCGTATATCCGTTCGGGACGCAGCGAATTATCTACTACGGACCGCTGCTGCTCGCCTTCATGCTGCCGGAGGTCCGGCTCAAGAACTCGCTCGTCCTGTGGATGGTCGGGCTGATCCTGGCCCTCATCATGTACGACGTCATCAAGAACTATCAACTGGGTACCTACCGGTACTTTCTC
>NZ_JARESU010000730.1:0-231 GCF_046027075.1 Paraburkholderia sp. RL18-085-BIA-A
GTGATGGAAGGCCACTATTTCGGGCTTGTCCGGGTCACCGTCACGGCAGACGATCACCGCTTCGGCATCGTCCAGCGCGGGGAAGTGCATGCCGGTTTGCAGCTGGCTTGCGAACGGTTTCGCCAGCCTCAGCGGCACGCTCTCGCCGCCGTTGGGCCACGTTTCGAAGTCCGCATCAAAACGCACCGTATAGTGGCCGCTTGCGGTGATGTACGCGTATTTGTAGGAGTC
>NZ_JARESU010000731.1:0-231 GCF_046027075.1 Paraburkholderia sp. RL18-085-BIA-A
ATGATGGAAGGCCACTCTTTCGGGCTTGTCCGGGTCACCGTCACGGCAGACGATCACCGCTTCATCATTGTCCAGCGCCGCGAAGTGCATCCCGGTTTGCAGCTTGCCCGCGAACGGCTTCGCCAGGCGTAGCGGTACGCTTTCGCCGCCGTTGGGCCATGTTTCGAAGTCCGAATCGAAGCGAACCGTATAGTGTCCACTTGCGGTGATGTATGCGTATTTGTACGTGTG
>NZ_JARESU010000732.1:0-230 GCF_046027075.1 Paraburkholderia sp. RL18-085-BIA-A
GCGCTGCTGGTCCCCTTGGGGCGTCACGACGTCGAGCTGGCCGGGCCGGACAAGAAGCGCCAGAAGAACACCCCCCGGTTCGACGCGCGTACCGCGCTCGCGCGCTGGGCGGGCGTGGACCTGACGCGCATCAACGGCCTGTCCGTGGCAACCGTGATGACAATCCTCTCCGAGATCGGCCCGGACCTGAGCCGCTTTGCCAACGTCAAGCACTTCTGTTCGTGGCTGCG
>NZ_JARESU010000733.1:0-229 GCF_046027075.1 Paraburkholderia sp. RL18-085-BIA-A
TGATCTGATCGAGGTTTCGCATCTGTTCGCGTAAGCGCGCGATCTTGTCCTGCAATCGGGTCGTCTTCGCTTCCAGCTCAGCGGGTTGCGTCCGATCGGCAGTCTCCAGCGCGTTCAGATACCGCTGGATGCTCTCCCCGATCTGCTTCTGGCGCTTATCGACCTTACCGTCGGTGAAGTTGCGATCGCGAGTGTTGACTGCCTTGAACTTGCTACCGTCGATGGCAAC
>NZ_JARESU010000734.1:0-228 GCF_046027075.1 Paraburkholderia sp. RL18-085-BIA-A
CCGGATCGATCTCCCACAGTTCCTTGATGCCAATGCCGTAGACCTGCGGATCGACGCCTTCGCGCAGCTTGAACCTGTCGTTCAACTGACGGCCCAGATGCCCGCGCGCGCCTTCGCAGAACAGCGTGTACTTGGCGTGCAACTCCATGCCGAGCTGGAAGTTCTCGGTCGGCTCGCCGTCCTTGCCGATGCCCAGGTTGCCGGTTGCGACGCCTTTCACGGAACCGT
>NZ_JARESU010000735.1:0-228 GCF_046027075.1 Paraburkholderia sp. RL18-085-BIA-A
GCGGTTCCGTGAAAGGCGTCGCAACCGGCAACCTGGGCATCGGCAAGGACGGCGAGCCGACTGAAAACTTCCAGCTCGGCATGGAGCTGCATGCGAAGTACACGCTGTTCTGCGAAGGCGCGCGCGGGCATCTGGGCCGTCAGCTGAACGATAAGTTCAAGCTGCGCGAAGGCGTCGATCCGCAGGTCTACGGCATCGGCATCAAGGAACTGTGGGAGATCGATCCGT
>NZ_JARESU010000736.1:0-225 GCF_046027075.1 Paraburkholderia sp. RL18-085-BIA-A
ACACCAGTTTTTTCGCAAAAAAGGCCGCAGGAACAAAATTGGCGCCCGGACCGGCCGGTCACGGTCGAGGTTTGGCAACAGGGCGAGCGCGTCCGCGATTTCACGCCGCAGGCGCCGCGCGGGGATTTGCGTGGCGACATCGCGAATAACGTTCGCACGCGGCCTGAACCGACAAGCATCCAATAGGAAATTGCTGCGATGAACGCCTCATCGTGTCCGATTCAG
>NZ_JARESU010000737.1:0-223 GCF_046027075.1 Paraburkholderia sp. RL18-085-BIA-A
TTGAATCGGACACGATGAGGCATTCATCGCAGCAATTTCCTATTGGATGCCTGGCGGTTCAGGCCGCGTGCGAACGTTACTGGCGATGTCGCCACGCAAATCCCCGCGCGGCGCCGGCGGCGTGAAATCGCGGGCGCTCGCCCTGTTGCCAAGCCTCGACCGTGACCGGCCGGTCCGGGGGCCAATTCCATTCCTGCCGCCCTTTTTGCGAAAAAACTATTGC
>NZ_JARESU010000738.1:0-221 GCF_046027075.1 Paraburkholderia sp. RL18-085-BIA-A
TGTGATCAACACGGCGCGCGAATTCCACCACGGCGGCCGGCCGCCGCTGCAAGCCGCGCTCGATGGTGGCTTCAGCCGCTTCCGTCCGGTGCTGATGACCGCGCTCGCGATGCTGATCGGCATGCTGCCGATGGCCCTCGGTCTCGGCGACGGCGGCGAACAGAACGCGCCGCTCGGACGCGCGGTGATCGGCGGCCTCGCGCTCGGCACGGTATCGACCC
>NZ_JARESU010000739.1:0-221 GCF_046027075.1 Paraburkholderia sp. RL18-085-BIA-A
GGTGATCAACACCGCACGCGAATTCCACCACGGCGGCCAGCCGCCGCTCAAGGCCGCGCTCGATGCCGGGTTCAGCCGCTTCCGTCCGGTGCTGATGACCGCGCTCGCGATGCTGATCGGCATGCTGCCGATGGCGCTCGGTCTCGGCGACGGCGGCGAACAGAACGCGCCGCTCGGACGCGCGGTGATCGGCGGCCTCGCGCTCGGCACGGTATCGACCT
>NZ_JARESU010000074.1:0-43157 GCF_046027075.1 Paraburkholderia sp. RL18-085-BIA-A
GTCATTGAACCAATGAAATTGCACCGATCTAAAGGTGCATGGGCAAAATGAATCTGAGTGAAGCCGAGCGCGAAGAACTGCTGTCGATGCAGCGCAGCCGAACGATGGCCGTTGGCCAGGTAAGGCGAGCGCGGTTGATCCTGCTGCTTGACGAAGGGGCCTCGCGCGGAGCGATCATGAGCGAATTGCGATGCGATTCGCGTTTCATCACCACCTGGCAAACCCGCTTCGCCAGTGAGCGTCTGGCGGGCCTGTCTGGCAGGCACCCAGGTCGTGCGCCGCGCCGCGACCTGGCGCGTCTTGAGGCGAGAGTGCTCGACTACACGCTCAGGCGCAAACCGGCCGACGGCTCGACGCATTGGAGCAGCCGCAAATTGGCCGCGCAGTTGGGCGTGCCCTTCATGACGGTTCAACGTATCTGGCGCAAGCACGACGTTCGGCCGCATCGTGTCGATACCCACATGGTGTCGAACGATCCCGACTTTGAGGCCAAGGCTGCCGATGTGATCGGCCCTTACCTGAACCCACCGTTGCATGCGGCGGTGTTCTGCGTGGATGAGAAAACGGCCATTCAGGCGCTTGATCGCAAAGACCGGATGTTGCCGCTCTCGCCCGGGCGCGCCGAAAGTCACGGCTTCGAATACAAACGCAACGGTACCCTGAGCCTGTTTGC
The DNA here is from genome assembly GCF_046027075.1 of Paraburkholderia sp. RL18-085-BIA-A. Taxonomy (NCBI): domain Bacteria; kingdom Pseudomonadati; phylum Pseudomonadota; class Betaproteobacteria; order Burkholderiales; family Burkholderiaceae; genus Paraburkholderia; species Paraburkholderia sp. RL18-085-BIA-A. The sequence continues at coordinate 674 of NZ_JARESU010000074.1, forward strand.
AGCGCTGAATGTCGCCGCCGGCGAAGTGCTGGGCAAGACTGCGCCACGCCATACCAGTGCGCAGTTCGTCGCGTTCCTCACCGAGGTGGTATCGGCACAGCCAGCCAGAAAGGAAATTCATGTGATCTGCGACAACGTGAGCAGCCACAAAACCGACGCCGTTCAAACCTTTCTGGCTGACTATACGAACGTCTCGATACATTACGCCCCCACGTATTCGTCATGGTTGAACCAGGTCGAGAACTGGTTTGCCCGCATCCAGCGCGACGTCATCACGCGCGGCGTATTCACCAGCACCACAGACCTCGACAAAAAGCTCATGCGCTACATCCGGCAATACAACAAGCAGGCTGCCCCGTTGAAATGGAAGTATTCCGATCCAACTCGACGCATCCGGTGCAATTTATCCGGTTCAACGGACTAGGGCCGTATTTCGGGCCGGAAAACGAGTTGCCGCCTGGCTGCCGCGGTTTGCGGCTTCAGACGCGGCTCAACGGCAAAGTCGTGCAGAACGCGTCGATCTCCGAGATGATATTCGATGTGCAAACGTTGGTGTCCTTGCTAAGCGAAGTCTTCACGCTTGAGGCCGGGGATCTGATTGTCACTGGGACGCCCGCTGGCGTGGGGATGGCGTGCAAGCCGCAGTTGTGGATGCGACCTGGCGACGTTTGTGAAGTCGAAATCGACAAGCTTGGCGTGCTTCGCAATACTGTCGCAGCTCCGCGCTAGTTTTCAATGCCCAGGACGTCAACATCGCAAGCTTCAAACGACGGCGGCGTCGCATCGCGAACAGTCCAAGTTGCCATCAGACCAAGTCTGTCGCCAACAATCTGACCGTGGGGCAAGGCGGCAATTGACTACGCTCTATGATGGATATTCCGGTCGTTCGCCGCCAACATGAAGGCGGCAGCGGCTCGGCCGGTTGATCGACGCGCGCAGCGCGATCAAATCCCGTCTCGCGCAGTATCCATCGCAACGTAGGTGCGGATGAGATCGGCGTCCGCGGGTATGAGTGCACGCCGTTCGTCGATCGCATCGGTAGCCACGGCGTACCTGATCATCGCAAACTCGCCGCTCGCCTGATTCGCCGCGAATGGCGCCCGCGACGCGTCCTGGATGTCCCGGATGATGCAGTGCGAAATATCTTTGCGCTGATAAAGCGCCTCCGATGCCCGAAGGGGCCATTCAACGGGTATCCATTTTCTGATTAAAACGTCCTTTGCAACGCCTCGGCCCAATCTGAAGCGCGAGCATGAAAACGGCGCATTTGCCCAGACAGTCGACGGTATAAAGACACATTCCTAACGGCGTAAACATGACGTGCGATACCAGCATGAGGATGCTCCGGCGCGCGCCGGCGGCGAGGACGCCCAGCCCGACGCTCCGCGTGGGCGACCGGACAGTCCAACTCGAGGACGCGCGGCCCTTCGGCAAGGATTCCGTATCGCCTGTCGATAAGAATCAGCTCGATATCGAGCAGGCGGTCGTTGCGTTCGTCTACGGCGTAGGCGGCGGCACGTTCAAGGCGCGCGTCGGCCGCGAGGAGATGGCTTTCGACTTGCAGCGGTTCGTGTCGGTGCGCGACGGTCCCAACGTGCGCCAGGCATACGACGCGCTGTGGGCTGACTATGGAATCGACAAGTGGCGCTTCATCGGCTATATGACGCAGCCCGTGCAGTATCGCGACGCCACGGCCTTCGACGATGTGTCGAAACGGCATCTCACGTTCAGCGGCCTGCGCGTCGAACGCGCGAACACGGGGCCGGGCGATCTGTCCGCGTACTGGTCGCGCTACAACCGCGACAACGCGCACTTTCTCGATGCGACGGGCACCGAGCATCGCGATGTGTTCGATGTACGTTACGCGGGCAAGGTCGCGCCGTTCGACTGGGACGCCGAAACGATGGTCCAGACGGGACACGTCGGCAACGACACCATCGGCGCGTGGGCGTTCGGGTTGCTGGGTGGTTCTACGTTCGCGTCGGTGGCGGGCTCGCCGCGTCTCGGCTTGAAGGTGGATGGCGCATCGGGCGACAGGCATCCCGGCGATGGACGCGTCGAAACGTTCAATCCACTGTTTCCGAACGGCTACTACTTCACGCTGGCGGGATAGGTGTCGCGATATTCGCCGCGCTCAGGCGCAACGACCTTCAAGCCTGCTTCCGTGAGTTCCTTCGCTAGAATCGCACCGGTCCAGCCGAAGCCGACGATCAGCGTTGCGTCAACGATTGGCGATATACATCGTGATTTCGAAACCGAAGCGCAGATCTGTGTAGACGGGGGGCCACTGCATGGCTGTCTCCTTGGATATGACATGTGTTAGGAAAACCGCATCTCAGAAGCGGTCGGGTTACTCGTTCGCACGGTCTGTGCCGATCTTGCTGCCACATGCATTCAGCGCGCTCACCGGCGACCGGCTGGATCGTTCCCGGATGAATGGCCCCTTAGCTGTGCTCTTCTGATTCATTGCGCAGAAGTTGAGCGATCGACATCGCAAGGGGAAGAGGGCGTTGTTCAATTGGAGTACGCCCCTGTTGCAACATGGAACACCCGCGATACACCTCGGCGCAACCAGCGGCGCGCGGGCGCACGCGCCGTCTGTCAGTCGGCGTCTACCGCATCGCCGGGTATGGCCGTTGCCGGTAGCTTGCGATAGATCGGGTTGCGGGAAACGCCCAACGCGCGGGCTGCTGCGGACACGTTGCCGCCATGCCGGGCCAGCGCAGCGGCGATCGCTGAAGCGGCGCCGTCTTCCAGCCGCGATGCATGCAATGGCAACGTCTCTAGCGTGCGAGGTGGCTGGCCGGCGACGGTACGCAGATCGTCGAAGAAATCGTCGGGCAGGTGCTCGCGTCTGATCGCATCGTCGACATCGATCATTGCCGCAGCGGTCTTCAGAAGGTTGCCGAGCGGGCGGAAATTGCCCGGCCATGCGCATTGTTCGAAAAGCGTCATCACGTCGGCTGCGACGCTCGGGGACTGAGGCGCCGGCGCGGATGACGCGCATTGCAGCATCTTCTGGATCACGGCGGCGAGGTCCTTGCGTTCGCGCAGTGGTGGCAGTTTCGCGACGAGGGCGTTCAGGCGGTAATACGATGTTCATTGCGTTCTCCTCGGATCGGCCCGACTATCGACCCGTCGCTCACGCCGCAAGCGGGTACGCGCGCATCGCCGGCCTGCTCGCCTTTGCCGGGTACACGTTCCACGAACCGTCAGCGTGCCGGAAGAAAACGATGGTCAAACTTCCGTCCGTGTGCGCCGCGCCGACGCGCACGTAGCGCGTTCGATCCGTTGGTGTGCGACTGAACTCCATCACGCGTATTGTCACCACCGCAGAAGGTCCAAACCACTTGTCGACCAGCGTTCGCAAGCACTTCTCGCCGGAATCCATCTCGCTCTCCTCTGACCGCAGCGTCACCATCAGCGTTAGTCACTATGCTTTGATAGTAGTGAGCGCGACACAGGGTGGCTATTACATAAAGCTGTAGCAGTGGTTCGAGTCACCTCAATCATTTGACGCGACGCCGTCCTACATTCGGACCCGATGCCGGCCGATGAGAACGGAAACACGCCGATTAAATTCACGCTGACGATCCGACCGGGGGGCAGTTGACACGCAAACCAAATGGTGGGGCCAAGGTGTCGAGTATCAAAGACTGCTTCCGGTATTGGTGGGTGTCCCTTCTGGGGTCGACCAGCGACACTCGCGCTGTGGGACCGGTCGCCTCTGGGCGCGTAGACGCCGGGGTTTTTTAAATTTCGACACGAGGCCTGATAAGACCCGCCGGCAAATGTCGAGCAGCGCTGTGAAAAGAAAAATGGCCGGCACGCCTCACGCGGCATTGTCGATGTCGCGCAAGCTTAAGGAACTCGAGGCTAAGGGGCATCCCATCGACGCGGATGTCCTCAAGGTGCTGGCACCCTATCGGCGCGAACACATCAATCGTTTTGGCGACTATCGGCTTGACTTACAAAAGAAGGTGGCGTCCGGGAATGCATTGACACCGAAATCACAAAGCGATTCGGCGAGCTTGAGTCCAATCGATCGAGGACATGAAGCAGTATGGTCACTGGTTTCACGTCGCATCCGACGGCTCGGTCGGAAGGCTGAAGCTGAACGTCACGCCACGGATCTCATTGCGCACGACCCAGATACGGCCGGCGTGTGCTTCGACGATCGACCGACAGATCGCCAATCCCATACCCATGCCCGTTTCCTTTGTGGTGGTGAACGGCTCAAAAATCGTCTCCAGATTCGCCGGCCCCATGCCTTCATCCTGAACGTCGACCACCACGTTGTCCCCGTCGCGCCGGGAGCGGATCAATAGCGGCTTCGGCATTTCCACCGTTGCTGACAAGGCCTCGATGGCGTTGCGCACAAGGTTGACGATCACCTGCTGAATCTGCACTGCGTCGGCTCTGATCATCGGCACGTCCTGGGCTAGCTGGGTCTCGAGCGAGATCACATTCCCGTGAATATCGTCAGCCATCAGCGTGCAGACCTGAAGGATCAGCTTGTTGATGTCAAGATCGACCTTTTCAGGAGCCGTGCGTTTGAACAGCGCGCGAATACGGCTTATCACGTCCGCCGTGGCTTTTCCGTCATGGACGACGGCTTCGGCGCTGAGTCGGGCTTTGTCGATGTCGGGCGGCGTTGCAGCGAGCCAGCGCGGGCAGGCCTGCCCATTGGCCACAACGGCCTGCAGCGGCTGGTTGATTTCGTGGGCGATGGACGCGGACAGCTCGGCTACAGTCGCCATCCGTGACGCCTGCGCAAGCTTTTCCCGCGCATATCGCAGCGCGTCTTCCGCTCGCGTGCGCTCGATGAACTGGCCGACCTGGCTGCCGACGGAGGTCATCATCTGCACGAGTTCAGGGTCGGTGTCGCGGGCCTCGCGGCTGAAGAATTCAATCACGCCCAGTACGCCGCTCTTCAGCATGATCGGGAAGGCAAAGGCTGCACGGAGACCTTCCTTCGCGGCCGATTCTTCCCGGTGGAAGTCCCGATCGAGCGCCACGTCGGGAATCCAGACGGGTGCGCCGCTCGACCCTACTCGCCCGGCGAGCCCCGTGCCGAAGCCGCCCGTTCCGGATACCAGGCCGGAGCCGCCCTGCGCGAGGGTCGCCGACGGCCATGTTTGCACGCGCACCAGCACGCCTGCTTCCGGATCGACGCGCCAGAATGCGGCACGATCCCACTCGAGTGCCTCACACATTTCGCGCAGAATGCGCGGTGCCGCCTCTTCGAGCGAGCCCGCTTCCGACAGCGTCCGCGTGACGCTCAATTGCGCGAACAGCCGTTGCTCGCGGCGCCTGCGATCGGTGATATCGCTGGCGAGTGCAATGGCGAACAGGCGCCCACCGCGGTTGAACGTCCGCGCACGCACCTCGACGGGAAAGAGACTTCCGTCCTTTCGCCGGCGGCGGCCGGTGAACGTCACACTTCCGTCCTCGCGCATCCGCTGCTTGAGCCATTCGGTCTTTTCCGGCGTGATGTCGCGGTCGAACTGACAGGTGCGCATGCCAATGAGCTCTTCGCGCGTATAACCCAGCGCCTCGCAGGCCTGACGGTTCACGTCGATCACGATATCTTCCTCGTCGTACAGGAAAATGGCATCCGTCGCGTGGTCGACCAGGGTTCGGAAGCGTTCCTCGCTCGTGCGCAGCGCCTCCTCGCTGGCGAGCAGGTTGCGGTGCGCGAGCGCGCTCGTCAACGCATCTTCCAGGCGTCGGCCAATCTCCTCGAAGAGCCGCCGCTCCACGGTGGTCCAGGAGCGCATATGCGAGCACTGATGCAGCCCGAACAGGTACGGCCTGTCGCCCCTGGGACGGACCGCGATCGCGATCGTCGACAGGATGTTGAACCGCTCACGAACCTCTGAGGAGATGCCGGGATCCACCACCGCCGCTGGGACGTGCAGCATGTCGCGCAGGGATTGCGCCATCCGGGCGTCCACCGTCAGCTCCTGGCCGAGCGCGAAGACGCCCGGATAGTCCGGATGCGTATGCTCCATCACCGCGCGACACGTCGGCGCATCGGAATCGCAGGGATATACCAGCCAGGCCCGATCGCAATTGAAGATCGCCAGCGCCTCCTCAAGCACGCCGCGCATCATGCCCTCGACCTCGTTCGTTCGCTGCATCGCGCGGTTGATGCGGTCCATGCACTCGAGGAACCATAGATGTTCCTCTCGCTCCTGCTCTGCACGCTTCTGCTCCGTGACATCGATCACGGTGCCGATGTACTCGATCACCTGGCCTGAGCGGTCCAGAACCGGATGGCCCACGGAACGGAGGGTTCTCACTCCGGTATCAAAGTTCCTGAGTCGGTACTGGACTTCCCACTCGGAACCTTCGCGCACGGCCTTCGTGAAGCATTCAACGGTTCGTGCGCGGTCATCCGGAAAAACGTCATCCACTAATTGCTCGAACGAAGGCAGGCCCTTCGCAGGGGCGTGGCCGTGGACGCGATAGCACTCGTCCGACCAATAGAGAATGGCATTTGAAATGGGACTCCATGCCCAGCTTCCGGTGTGACTGATCTTCTGCGCCTCCGCGAGGTACTGGCGGCTGCGCCGCAGTTCGCCCTCCGCGCGCTTGCGCTCGGTCATGTCGACGACGAAGGCCACACCGCGCTCGCATTCCTCGTCGAAAGCGGCCACGCCGATCAGCACCGGCACCCGGCTGCCATCTTTGTGGAAATATTCCTTCTCATAGGCGGGCACACTGCCGGTTCGCCTGAACTGCTGCAAGTTTTGTTCTTGCTGGCGGTCGAGCCATTCGCGAGGTGTCAGGTCGGTCCACCTTAAGCGACCCTCGACGAGATCCTCGCGCTCGTATCCGACCATGCGAAGAAACGCGTCATTGGCCTCGAATATCTGACCACCCTGGTCCCCAAAGATAATCCCGACGATGTTGGCGTCGATCAACCGGCGGATCTGCGCTTCCCGTTCCCGGATTTCACGGTACAGACGGCTGTTTTCGAGCGAAATCGCCGCCTGGGAAGCCAGTACCTTCAGGACAGAAATCCTGCCTGGCGTAAAAACGCCTGGAGTCAGCCTGTTTTCCAGGTACAGCAGCGCAACCAGCGCACCCTGCTTGATCAACGGCAGGCAGAGGGCCAGGCGCACGCCCTGCGCGCCGATGTACGGATCGGTGGATTGCGGACTCGGGACTGCTGTATCGTCGAGCATCACGATCTCCCGGGTACGCGCGACATAGCGGACCATCGTCTCGGGAAGCTCGTTCGCGGCCACTGGGGTCTCGCGCAGGCTGACCGAAACGGAGCTGCCGCAAGTCTGCGCCTCCGCCTGGATCAGGAATTCGCCGTCACGCGGCAGGATCAGCAGCCCACGGTCCGCGCCGGCATGCTCGATGGCCGTACGCAACAGCGATTCGATGAGCTTTTCCGGGACGATCTCGCCCGACACCGCCTGAGACACCTTGATGACAGTGGCCAGGTCCAGATGTTCGACCGGCGCGTCGATCATGCCTGCGGAGCCCGGGGCACGATTGTCCTGCTTCAACGCGGGATAGAGCTGATCGAGTTGTCGTACCTTCCCCAAGGCTCCCCACCGCAGATAGGCACGCCGTGCGTATCCCAGGTAGAGATGCGCAAACTCCTCAAGGCCGCGCGCCGCGTAGCAGCGGGCAGCCAGTTCGTACGACAGCGCCTCGTTCTGGATAAAGCCATTCGAACGCGCGCAGCGAATGGCTCGCTCGTACAGATCCATTGCGTCGGGCAAGCGGCCCTCAATGCGTGCGATCTCCGCGCCGACCAACGCCGCACGATCCTCGAAGTTCTGCGGGCAGTTTTCCGCCCATGCCCGGAGTTGTCGGTTATGTGCCGACAGCGCCTCCCGATGCTTTGCATACGGATCGGGGCTCATGGGCTCGCAGCATGCGGCGAGAGAAAGAGCGGCATAGAAGTGGTATTCCGCTCTCTCCAGCAGCATGACCGAAAGTGACGCTGATGTCGAAAACCATTTTTCCGCCTTTTCCGCGGCATCGACGGCCGATGCGTAGTCGCCAGCGAAGAATCTCGCCTGCAGCTTTCTGACCCAGTAGAAGCATTCAGGCATGGCCTGAGCCGGGTGACCGGTAAGGCGCGCCTCGAACGAGCGCTCCGCGAACGAGCCATCGTCGAGCGAGCCGAATTTCGCGGTTTCGCCACGCAGCGTGCGGACGAGCGCGAGCGGGGCCGAGATCATGTCCGCAGCGAATCCAAAACGCACCGTGCGTGCAAACTCCAATCCGTGCCCGGCTTCACGCTCAACCTGATCGAGTGGATCGCCCGAAGCGAGAAGATTGGAACTGATATAGCGGCAGGCATATGCAGCAAACGTCGGATCGCCTTGTTCGTTCGCCATCTGGAAGGCACGTCGAACCGGTTCGACACTTTCCCGGAGCGGTCGTGTCCACGGTACCACGAGCGCGAAGACCAGATAGGTCTTTCCTCCCAGGCGTTTCAATCCGCGGCGTTCGGTCAGATCGCAGGCCATCTTTCCGAGTCGATATCCTGCGTCGTAATGGCCGAAGCGGTTGCCGGCGATAAGCCCGACCGAGACGTAATGCGCAGGTGCGGCGTCGCTGTTGCCACGCTCCAGGCTGAGATTCACCGCCCTGCAGGTGGTGAGCGCGTACAGATTCTCGTCGGTGTATAACGTCGGCGCTCCAAGGGTGGTGAGCACGTCGAGCGTAGCAAGAGACTCTGAATCGTTCATTAGCGGCAGGTCGATGATTTCCTCGATCTGACGACCTCCGAGCTGGGACCAGATCCGTTCGTACTCGCGATGCGCTTCCTGTGGGGTGGGATGGGCTGCCCAATCGATCTCCACATGCCGGAGATATTCCAAACCCACCGCGACTGCACGATCGCTAGCCCCGAGCATCGTGTAAAGATCCACGCGCCGGCTGGCGACAGCCGCTCGTTGGACCGTGTCGGCAGCACGCGTCGCAAGCGCCGCAAGACGTTCCTCCACGGACGGCAGTGCGCCCATCCAGAGCTCGCAGTCCGCCCGATGCAGTTCCAGGGCGAAGGCAAGCTCCTGCCGGCGCTCCCACGCATCCTCCCGCATCAGCGCCGTGCCGGCGCCGAGATACGTCAGCGCAGAGGCGTAGGCGGACGAGGCCTTCGCACGCTTGCCGGCGATCAGGTTCAGTTCGGCGAGCTTCTCGCGCTCGTCCTGTAACGTGATGAGGTGTGTACCACGGTTGAGCTGGTTGACGATCTCGAAGATCATCTCCCGCAGCTTTTCCGGCGGGATGCAGGCGGCGAGCACCCTGCCTATCCGGAGATGGATCTGCGCGCGCGCCTCCTCCGGGATCAGTGAGTACGCTGCCTCCTGAATCCGGTCGTGTACGAAGCTGCAGGAATGCTCCGTGCAGGCGATGAGACCTGCTCGAACCGCTTCGCAAAGCCCGCCACGGAGATCGTCTCCCGGGCGCTGGGACACGCTTTCCAGCAGCGCAAGCTCGGCGCTGCTCCCCATGCACGCAAGCAGTTGCAGATCTTGCTGCGTTTCGGCTGACAGGCGGGTCAGCTTGCCAACCATGAGCTCCACCACATTGTCGGTATAACCCTTCGTGTGGATGCGATCGAGGTCCCACGACCAGCGCGCCGCATCATGATCGAAGACAAGCATCGCCTCTTCTATCAGTGAAGAAATGAACTGAATCGCGAAGAACGGATTTCCGGCGGTCTTGTCATGCACCAGCCCCGCTAGCGGTGCGGCCCCTTCCGGATCGCAACGAAGAGCGTCCGCGATCAACTGTTCGAGACGCTCCCGGGCAAGCGGCGCGAGTGTGATCTCCTCCACCTTCCCGCCGGCAGCCTTGATGGCGTCCAGCTTGCGCATCAGAGGATGCCCGGCAGTGACTTCGTTGTCGCGATAGGCGCCGATCAGCATGAGGTTCCGCGGATGGGACCGGGTCAACAGGTCCTCCATCAGGTCGAGCGTCGCCGCATCGAGCCATTGCAAATCGTCGAAAAAGAGCACCAGCGGATGCTCCGGCCGGGCGAACACTTCAATGAACCGCCGGAACATGAGCTGGAACCGGCGCTGCGCGTCTTGTGGAGACAACTCGGGGACTGGCGCGGGCTGTCCGATGATGTGCGCCACTTCAGGAACCAGATCCACAACGAGTCCGGCGTTCGGCCCGAGCGCTTCCCGAAGGGCGTCACGCCAGACTGCAAGCTCCGCCTCGCTTTTGCCAAGCAGCGGCCGTAACAGACTCCGAAAGGCTGGCGCCAGCGTCGAGTAGGGAATGTCGCGTTTGTACTGATCGAATTTACCGGAGGCAAAAAGCGCGCGCGAAGGCACCAGCACCCGATGCAGTTCGTTGACGACGGACGACTTGCCAATGCCGGAATATCCTGAGACCAGCACCAGTTCTGGCGTCCCTCTTTCGAGGACGCGGCTGAAGGCGCCAAGCAATGTCTCGACCTCGCGCGACCGCCCGTACAGTTTCTCGGGGATCATCAGCTGGTCCGGCGTGTCGCGCTCGGCGAGCGGGAATTCGCCAATGCGTCGTTCGGTTTCCCAAAGCGCCAGGCAGCGTTGCAGGTCCGCTTCAACGCCTGCCGCGGTCTGATAGCGCTCCTCCGCCGTCTTGGCGAGCAGCTTCATCACGATCGTGGAAAGGACCGGCGCCAGGTCGGCCACACGCTCGTGCGGCGGCATCGCCTTTCTCGCAATGTGGCAGTGCACCCATTCCATCGGATCGACAGCGGTGAATGGGAGACTTCCCGTGAGTATCTGGTAGAGCGTCACACCGAACGCGTAGAGATCGCTGCGGGAGTCGACCGAACGATTCATCCGCCCGGTCTGCTCCGGGGCCATATAGGCGAGCGTACCGGCGATGGACTCGGGCGGCTCGGGCCGCTGACGCTCTCGCGTTAGCCGCGACGCGAGCCCAAAACCCGTTAGCCTGACTTCACCACTATCGGGATTCACCAGGATGTTGGCCGGCTTGATGTCCTTGTGCACGAGCCCACTCCGGTGGACTGTGGCCAGCGCCGACGCGATGCCGATAGCGAGGCGCAGGAAGGTCGCGGAGTCCATCGGTGCATCGAGGAGACCGTCGAGGGGCTGGTAGCCGGAATCTTCGGGAACAAGGATTGCCTGGTCGCGCGTGGGGAGCCACGGAGCGCGTTCCACATCCGGTCCGATCTGCCGGTCCATTCTGGTGCTTGCCCGAATTGTGAGCGGCCGGCCTACGACGCCTTCATGAGGACGCCGTTCACCGAAGGCTTTAGCCATTTCGTTACCTCCATAGCTGCTCCGGTTGCTTCCGGCTGGAGCGGTTGCCGGGTGGTGCTTACACCCACTGGGAAAAGCGCCGCCTTTGCACGGCGCACGCCATTTTCGGCCCTTCGAGTCAGCCCACGGAATTGTTGACAATCAGCGGACGGGCGGCGGTTAGGGCTATTTGCGTCACTAGGATCGAGCCAGTTTTGGTTGCCCGCATTGGAACCGGTGGAGTTCGGAGTGGCTGTCATTTAAGACGTTGCCAGACAGGATAGATCTGTACATCTCCATTCGGTCGAGGCACCGCGCGATAACTAAGCTGATCGTCTTCCAACTCGAATTGCCGCTGCCTGAGAAGAAATGTGCCCATTCAGACTTCCAGATTTAGAGCGAATGGTGTCCCAGAAAGGCGATCATTAGCAGGTGTTTTGGTGCGTCACCATAGGCAGAGGTCAAAGTAGTCGCGGCAGCTGCAGGTGTGACGGTTAGACGCTCGGCCCGTTGCCGTTCAGACCGCAGCGGTTCGCGGAATCGTGCGATCGAATATCGTGGCGATAAGCAAGAAGGCGCTCAAGACACCCATGACGATGGCCAGGCTGTGCAGGCCGTGATCGCTCGCAGTCGTGCCGTATACGGCGCCAAGGAGGGCTGTCGCCACGATCGCACCGATATATCCTGCGGTGCGCTGAAGCCCTGCGGCAGTGCCAATCTGGTTAGCCGGTGCCTGAAGATATACGGCGGTCTGGGTGGCGGTGGAAAACATGCCCTGCGGCACGCCGAAGAGCACAATCGCTGCAGCGATGATCCATGCAGACCTTCTACTGTCGATAAAGAACAGGCAGATACATCCGGCTAGCGCAGCGCCGATGCTAAGGATAAAAGGCGCTCGAATTCCTTTTGTGCGGCCGCCTGTTACAGAAGACGCCGCGGCGAGCAGCGACATCGGTAATGTGATGAGACCCGCTTCGCTGCTGGAGAAGCCGGCACCGCTTTCGAGCCACTGGGAAAATCCGTAGAGGATGCAGTAGACGAGCATGAGGACCGTGCCGGCACGTAGGTAGGTCACTGTCAACGGCCGGTTGTGCGCCAGCATCCTCACGTCGATGAACGGTTGCTCGTGCCGCATCGAGTGGGCGACAAGCGCGATGCCCAACACGGTGGCGATCGGCAACATCGTCCAGATCGGATGATCGAGATTCATCAGAAAAAACATCAGCCCAAGCAGGAAGCCGGTGAACAGTAAGATGCCCACTACGTCGAGTTCCGCCATCAGACGTGCAAAGCTGCCGTCGCGTGGCTGATCCTTTGGCACCCACAGAAAGACCAGCAGCGCGGCGAGCAGTGCGAGGGGCGTGTTGACTGCAAAGATCGAGTGCCAGCCGAAAGCGCCGGTCAACACGCCCCCCAGCAGGGGGCCGATGGCCAAGGTGGAGACCCCCGCCAACGACAGGACGCTCATCGCGACGCGTGGCGGGGCTGAGCCGATCCGATCCGCCTCGACGCGAAAGATGCGCATGGCTGACGGATAAGCGCCCGCGGTACCGATCCCCAGTGCTACGCGCACCGCGATCAGCACGCTCAGCGATGGGGCGAACCAGCCGACCAGCGCCGATATCGCAACGATAAAAAGAGAGATCAGGTAGATCCGGCGCGGACCGAACAGATCTGCGAGGCGACCGATGGTGGGCTGGGCCACGGCGCTTGCGAGGTATAGCCCGGCAATCAGCCATCCGGCCTCGGCGACGCTGGCGTGGAAGTCGGTCGCGATCGGTACCAGGGCGGTCGAGATCATGGTCGAATTGATCGGATTCAATATTGAGCCGAGCGCTAGTGGCGCAACGAAACGAAAGCCGAAGTGAGCGTCGTGTCCCGCCGACTGAACAGGATCGCCGCCGGGTGTCGGCCGATTGCCCGTCGGCGTCGTTTGCGAGGTTTGCGTCTTTTGCATTTGCGAGGCTCAGTGCATCAGGTCGATGTCATCGGCTTTCACCACGCGTGCCAATAGAGGGAAGATGTTTTCGATTGCAAATGCATGCATGGCATGTGACAGGCCTGTGGTCGCATCCTCGGCAATCACGACCTCGTAGCCGCGTTCGCAGGCCTGGCGCGCGGTGGATTCGACACCCATGTTGGTGGCAATGCCTGCGAGCACCACGGTCTTCACATTCCGGCGACGCAACTGCACATCGAGATCTGTGCCGTAGAAGGCGCCCCATTGGTGCTTCGTTATGAGGATGTCGGACGCATGAGCGAGACCGTCGACCAGGTGGCTGAAATTTGCCGGGAAGCCGCCGTCCGGGTGCGCAAATGCCCGGTCCACCGGTTGTTTTAGCGCATCGCCGGAGTCCGTCGCGAAGGCAACATTGACGAGGACGACCTGTGTCTTGTGAACGCGGAAGCGCTCCGCGAGCCGACCACTCGTTGCTGCAACTTCGCTACCTGAGCGCGGCGCAAGCGTGGGCATCGGCACGATGCCTTGCTGTTGATCGACCAGAATGAGTGCTGTTGTAGTAGCGGGTAGAGCGAGCATGAGGGGCGCCTTGCGGTGCAATGGGGAAGGGAAGCAATGCCTGAGCATAACTCTATTTGAGCATTAACTCAAATAGAGTTATGTGGCCGAGGATCGCCGTAGCTGGCAAACTTGCAATATGTCTTCGCCTCCCTCCAAAAACAACGCCCGATCCGCTGCTCCGCGGCCCAACCGCGAACGGGCGGCGCTTGCGCCCCAGCGCAGTGTCGGGCGCGAGCGCGTCGCCACGTTGATGGCTGCTGCGTCGAAGGTCATTCAGGAGCGCGGTTTTGACGCTGCAACCATGGCTGAGATAGCGGCGCGCGCCGACACAAAAATCGGTTCGCTCTATCGTTTCTTTCCGAACAAGGAAGTGCTGGCCGACGCATTGATGCAGCGCTACAGCGAGCTGCGTGACGTGCAATGCGATGAAATCGATGCTCGTGCCCGCATCATCTCGACCGACGAGTTGGCCGATCTGTTTGTCAACTCCATCGTGGAGATTCACGACGAAACCAAAGCGCTTGTCGCGCTGCTGGACGCCCGCTCGGAGTGGTCTGGCAAGCGCATGGAGTATCGCAAGAAGGCGCTTGAGCGGATCGTCGGCACGCTGCTGCTCAGGGCGCCGACGTTGCCGGAGGAAACCGCCAAAGACATGGCGGTCGTTTTGCTCAACAACATGAAAACGATGGTGGCCATGACGTTGGAGGGATCTGTCCCAACGAGCCCTGGCGGCCCTGCCGAACTGCGTCTGATGAACCGACTGTATCTCACCAGTAAGCTTGCCGGCCATGAACTGCCTGCAGCGCAGGCCGGTGTACCACCGCGCGGCGACGTTGGAATGCAGTCTTGATTACACCCAGTCGACTCGCGGTGGCGCGCAGGCGTATCCGGCGCGATCGCGTTGATCTCTTCAAGCGTCGGCCCCCGCTTCTCCGCGAACTGGAATTCGCTCCATCCGCCGACGACGCGCACCCATTGCGGCGCGGGGGTGCGCGCGACCTGCGCGCGCAGCATGCCGAGTGCGTCACGCAGCGACGGCACGCCATCCCAGCGCAGTTCGAGATTGAAATTCAAACCGCCCCGAATCACGTGAAGATGCGAATCGTTGAGACCGGGAACGACCGTGCGTCCCTTCAAATCGATGCGGCGCGTGGACTCGTTCGCCCAATGCATCATGTCGTGATCGCCGCCGCTCGCGACGATCTCGCCTTTCGCGATGGCGAGCGCCGTCACGAACGAACGCCTGTCGTCCTGCGTCGCAATCTTGCCGTTAAAGATCACCAGGTCCGCAATGCGGGCGGGTTGAATGGGTGCGGTCATCGTCGCCCTCCCTGGTGTTGCTGGTCAGGCGCGTCCACGCGCGACGGCAGCAGTCGTCGCGCGTGACGCAGGGCATGGGAATGCGTGGCGATCAGCCCGCATTAGCTCGCGTGCTTGCCGAAAATCTGCTTCGCGTAGCGCACGCCGATGCCATACGAGGTGTGCGCCTTGAAGATCTCCATGCAGCTGTCGTACGTTTCGCCGCGCGCCCAGTCGCGTTGCAGTTCGCACAGGAACTGCACCGACGTCATCGGCACCGCGCCCGCCTGCGCGACGCGTTGCACGGCACGCTCATGGGCTTCTTCGGTGATGTCGCCGCAGGCGTCCGTCGGCACGTAGATTTCGAAGCCTTCGGCCAGCATCTGCACGGTCGGGAAGGCCACGCACACCTCCGTCCACAGGCCCGCGATCACAATCTTCTTGCGGCCCGTCGCCTTGATCGCGTCGCGAAAACCCTTGTCTTCCCATGCATTCATCGAGGTGCGATCGATCGGCTTCGTCTGCGGAAACACCGACTGCACTTCCGGCAGCAGATGGCCGCTAAAAGTGTCGGCGGCGACCGTCGTCAGAACGGTCGGCACCTTGAAGAGCTTTGCGCTCTTCGCGACGATCTGGACGTTGTGCAGGATGGTCGTGCGCTCGTGCGACTGCGTGCCGAAGAACATCTGCGGCTGATGGTCGATAAGCGCGAGTGCGCAGGTGTCGGGGGTCAACAGTTCATGGGCCATGAGTAGCTCCGTTTGGCAAGAATGAGTCCAGTCGACGTTGCTTCGGCAAGGCGGATGCGAACGGCTTCCCCGCACGACTCGTGGTGAGTTTCACCGTGCCGCAAGGGCACAATAAGCGTCGACACAGAGAAGATATAGCGTTGTGCTCAGCTGAGACATTGCATGTTTATGTAGTGCATGGCGGCGTTGCTCAACAAGTGTCGAGCGCCAATAGCCTCGCTGGACTGATTCCAGATTCATGTAGTGGCCATCCGTTGAACTGACAACTATCATCAGGAACATGGCGTGACAAAACGTTTAATTCAGTCACTACGGCGTGGTGATTACACGCGGACCTCGATGGGACCGCGGGCCTGATGAACGTCCCGGCCCGGCAATTCCCGGCAATCAATTCAGCAACTCGACTGGAGAGATGGCATGGTTTCAAAAGCGCTAATGTCTGTTTGCTTGCCGCTTGTACCGCAACTACCGCGCAGGCAGCATCCGCACAGGTGGTGCGCGATCAGCCGATCGGAACAACGATTGTGGAACCGGATGCTATCGTTTCCGGGTGGAGCATCAAGCGTTCGATCCTCCGCAAGCCTGTATTCAACGAGGATGGCGAGAAGGTAGGCACGGCCTACGATATCGTCGTTGCGCCGGACAAGTCGGTTTCGTATGCCATCATCGACGCACAGGGATTCATTGGAATACCTCGTCACGATGTGGCGGTTCCCGTCGATCGACTGGATTTCAAGTTACCTGCGATACCGAACCCACGAGATGCATACCAGCATTAGTGACATCTTCCGGTGCCGATGTCGGACCGGAAAGTAGTTGCCGGAGTCCCGCTTCTATCGCAAAGAACCGGAGCGACTCGCTCTTCCAGCGGACCAATTCGGTCAAAAAGTGCTGGTCTCTTCACTTCGATAGAAGTCTCCTTTCTCTTTGCCGTATCGCTGTGCTGATAAATGGCCTCATGCCAACGCATGGTTCATCCCTATACGGGCATCTGGAACGATACAGGGACGACCGAGATCAAGATGGCAGAACTTGAAACAAGAAAGGTCGTTAGGGAAGGCTTTCACCTAACAACAGAGGGGCTCATGGAATCCGCAAGCGAACGGGTGTATTTGGTCGACGATGACAGACGGGTGCGAGAAGCAGTCTCTGCGCTGCTGCGTGCAAACGGAAGAGTCGTCCACGCATTCAACTCCGGCAGAGAGTTTCTGGACACACCGCGTCAAAAGGTCGTTGGATGTCTGATTCTGGATTTGAACATGCCAGGCATGAATGGTCTGGAAGTCCAGAAGCTTGTCGCCATGGAATCTCCGATTCCCATCATTTTTATGACTGGAAGGGGCGATGTGTTTTCCACGGTCCTGGCCATGAAGGGCGGGGCTGTCGACTTCCTCACAAAGCCCCTCGATGAAGATGCGTTGATGCGCGCGGTTGATGCGGCACTCGCCAGGGCGCACGTTCTTCGCAAGGAAGCGGAAGAGACAGCGGCGCTGCAGGCGCTCTTCCAATCGCTGACACCTCGCGAGCAGGAGCTTTTGCCGTTACTCGCAAGCGGCCGGCACAACAGGCAGGTGGCGGCAGTCCTTGGTATCACCGAATACACCGTGCAGGTACATCGCAGCCACATCATGAGAAAAATGCAGGCGGATTCATTTGCCACTCTGGTCAGGCTGGCGAGCAAACTGCAACTCGAAACTTCGTCGACGACCGCGTTCGATGTTTGACGCTAACGCCAAATTCTTTGTCGGACCCGATGATCGGAGAAACAAATGCCCACGCCTCCGGTTCGAACCGTTGTTGTGATTGATGATGACCGACGCGTTTTGACGTCTCTGGCGAACCTGGTTGGCCTCTGACGGGTAGCCGTCGGAAAAAACAGTGGAGATTCGTAGGCCCGTGTTCCATAGCACCCCACCTTAACCACGATCGTCCGGTCATCGAGCGTTCGGACTCTACACCATTACCGCACTAATCGTGCGGAGCAGGTCAACGGCATCCTCGCATTTTGTGCTAATAAAGTCGAGGGTGCCGTCGCTTTCTGGAGCCGCGAATCTCCGCTTCAGCTCAACATCATGCTTGACATGAATATGTAATGGACCAAGGGTGCCAAGTCACATATCTTTTACTTCATAAAGTCGAGGATGTCCTCGCTTTTGAACTCGTGATTGGCACCAACACAGCAACCGTCCAAATGGATCAGGAACGTACAAGATCGTCGGAAGCAGATCCGCTACTCCATGCAGCATCAAGAGGAGCAAGGTGCATGGCCATCTCAACGTCATCACTAGAATAGCGCGGAAGAATTCTGGCCATGTCTGAGGAAAAAGGCATGGCGGTCGGCGCGCTGGTCCCACTTACTTACAAGAGCTCTATCCGAAAAGGAATTTGCAAATGAATGATGCGACTACCCTGTGGACAGAAAAGCCCCAGCCGGATCTGCTCACCGAGACACTTCAATCGAAGCTCAGGAATCCGGAGTGCAGCTCGAATTTCGACCTGCACAGCGGCGTCAATCACGTACTAAAAGACGTCGGGATGTCGACCACGGACAGCGGCGGCAAACTCACTTTCTACGGACTAGATCCGATTCTCCCAAGCCGGCTTCGCTTCGGCACGATGGCCGCGATCGGTCTGGCTGCAAGGAGCGTAGCGCTCGCCGCACTCTGGAGACAGGCGACCGGTGAAGGGCAGGATATCTCGGTGGACGTGAGAAAAGCGCTCCGCCGTTTCTGCGGATTCGAAGAAGAAAAATGGGAAACGATCAATGGTCGAGGGCCTTCGCCGGGCCCGTTGGCGCTTAGCCCATTCCGAAAGCCACCGTTCTTCCGTGAGACACGGGATGGGCGCCACGTGGTCGCGCTCGACTTTTATCCCCAGAGCCGCATCCGCGCCCTCGATTTCCTCCGGTGCAGCGAAAGTACCGAGTCCATCAATAACGCCATACTGAAGTGGCAAGCGCTGGAACTGGAAGAGGCGGCGGCGGAAAAAGGGCTCGTCATCGCCATGGTACGCACGAACGAGGAACTCCGCCGCGAACTTCAGTACACCGAGGTGCTGTCAAGAATGCCTCTGGTCACGGTCGAGAAGATCGGTGAGAGCGATCCCGTTCCGCTCAAGCCGAGCGGCGGTCTTCCTCTCGCAGGCATCCGCGCCTTCGGAATGGGTCACGTGATCGCGGGAGCCACAATCGGGAGGGACCTCGGCCTGTACGGCGCAGACGTCCTGAACATCTGGAGCCCGCACGCTTCGGAGCTTGAGGCGTTCGCGTGGGACGTTCAGGTTGGCATGCGTTCGACAGTCCTGGACGATTCGCAGGAAGATCGGGCCCAGTTCCATCGGCTGCTCCAGGATGCCGATGTCTTCTTTGCCAACAAGCGACCAGGCTACTTGAGGCAGCGCGACCTCGATGCCGAAGCGCTTTGTGAGCAGAAACCTGGGCTGATCCACACAACTATCGTTCTCCACGGTGACAAGGGGCCATGGTCGAATCGGCCCGGCTTCGACCGCATCGGCGCCGCCGTGGCGGGTGTGTACGCTCTCGAGGGAACGCCAACACGGCCGAAGAATCCGCCAATTATCCCTGTTGCCGACAACGTGGTCGGCTGGTTGGCCACGACCGGAACCCTTGCCGCGCTGCGCCGCCGAGCCGTCGAGGGAGGCAGCTATCGGGTCGTCGTTTCGCTGACGCGGACCGTGCTGTGGCTGCTCTCGCTCGGCGTCTTCGATAAGTCCTATGCGCAGGCCACCGCTGGCTCCTCGGATGAGCACCTCAAGGTCGCTCCGGATGTGTTCACCGCGGAAACGCCGTGCGGGACCTATCAGGGGATGACGGACCAGGTGGTCATGTCGCGCACACCAGGGTCATTCCGCACCGTCCTCGTGCCGCGCGGCTCGAGCAAGCCCGAATGGCTCGAGGCATGAGCTCGATGATCCGCCCAAGTCGTCGGCGCGAGATTCTCCGTCAGGAGAACATGCCGCGACCTGCGGCGTAACCGGAATCGAACCGTGCGGACGCTTAAATCCGAAATCGCATCAAAAGGAGAACCAATCATGTCGACCAACAAACCTATTCGCCGCGTTGCCATTGTCGGAACCGGCGTCATTGGCGCAAGCTGGGCTGCGCAGTACCTGGCCAACGGTCTTGATGTCATCGCGACGGACCCCGGGCCAGATGCTGAGGCCCGTCTACGCAATTACGTCGACGAGGCCTGGAAGGCACTCGAGATTGTCGGCCTTGCCTCGGGCGCCAGTCGCGACCGATTGTCCTTCACTGTCAACATGCCCGAGGCGGTGTCGAAGGCCGACTTCGTTCAGGAAAACGCCCCGGAACGGCCCGACTTCAAGATCAAGCTTTTCGCCCAGATGGACGAAGTCGCTCCTCCGAACGCGATCCTGGCTTCGAGCTCGTCCGGAATTACCATGGACGTCGTTCAGTCGGGCTGCCAGCACCCCGAACGCTGCGTGATCGGGCACCCCTTCAATCCTCCCCACATCATTCCTTTGGTCGAAGTCGTCGGCGGGGCGAAGACATCCGAAGCGGTGATCGAACGCGCCATGACGTTCTACGCGTCTCTTGGCAAGAAGCCGATCCGCCTCATGAAAGCGCTACCCGGTCACGTGGCGAACCGCCTCCAGGCCGCGCTTTACAAGGAACTCCTTTACCTCGTTCAGCAGGGAGTCCTCAGCGTCGCGGATGCTGATGCCGCGGTCTGTTATGGGCCAGGGCTCCGCTGGGGTGTCATGGGACCGAGCCTGCAGAGGCATCTTGGCGGAGGGTCCGGGGGCATCCGTCACTACATGGAGCATTTGATGGGACCTCTGGAGGGTTTGATGAAGGCAATGGGCACGCCCGATTTGAATTCAGAGCTGCGGCAGACCGTGGTCAGTGGCGTGCTGGAAGAAGGGGGGGAGCGCTCCATCGAGCAGCTTGCAGCCAAGGAAAACGAGGTCCTGGTGGGACTCCTTGCACTGCGCGCAAAGGTCGGAATCTGACTTTCCCTCAGGTGCATTCAGACAAGGAGACCCTCAACATGACCCTGAACACTTCCTCTGCCGGCGCGCGGCCGGCGCACAAGAAAACGACCTCGGGATGCATCTATTTTCTGGATGCGGGTGGCGGCCGGGTTCTTTCGGCAAATCCCGACGGGTCCGATTTGCAAACGATAGTGAGCGAAGGCCGTAAGTTCCCGGACGGACTGACGGTGGACGCCGCCGCAGGTCACCTGTACTGGACCAACATGAACGATCGCAAGGCGAATGACGGTTCGATTCTGCGCTCAGACCTCGATGGCCGGAACATCATGACGATCGTGCCTCCGGGCGGCACATTTACGCCCAAGCAGCTGCAGCTCGATACACAGAACAGGAAGCTGTACTGGTCGGACCGGGAAGGCATGCGCGTGATGCGAGCTAACCTGGATGGCTCGCGGATTGAAACGCTGGTGGATACGAGTCACGGGGACCCGCGTCCGGGGCCGGACCCAAGGAAGTGGTGCGTGGGCATCGCGGTCGATGCTCAAGGTGGAAAGATCTACTGGAGCCAGAAAGGCGGTGATAACGCCGGCGAGGGCAGCATCCTACGCGCAAATCTGGAGATCCCAGCGGGTCAGACACCCGCGAACCGCAACGATATCGAGTTGCTTTATAGCGATCTGCCCGAGCCCATCGATCTGGATCTCGATCTGACCAATCGATTGATGTATTGGACGGACCGGGGAGATCCACCTCGTGGTAACACCGTGAATTGTGCTCCGATGGATCCGAGCCCGGGCAGGCAGCCCGACATCCTCTTCTCCCACCTCATGGAGGGGATTGGTTTAGCGTTGGATCTCAAGGGCCGGCGTATGTTTGTGACGGATCTTGCCGGCTCGGTCTACAGCGCCGATCTCGACGGTGCGAACGTAAAGGTCCTGCTGGACCATCAGGGCAATCTCACCGGCATCGCCTACGCAGAAATCTGACATCCGATCGAACGAGAACCAACATGTCCAACATCAAGCCTATATACCACGGGCCAACCCGGATTTTGTCGTTCGTCGGTTCGACCGATCACTATCTCTTGCTATGTCCTTGAACCGTCGGCACTGGCGCGCGTTAGGCAGCAGTAACCGGCTGCCGCCGATATGCCTCGCCACGCGCCATCATGGCCCAGATATCCGGGCCATCTTGTTGGCCAGAGCCACCGCCGCGAGTTTGCGCGGCTTGCGTTCCAGCAGTTGCAACAACCAAGCAGATGCCGACTGCCTGCCGGGTTTGGCGACGCGGATCGAGCAAACCCGAATGGCGGGCGCGTTCCGAGAACCCTTCCCGAAAGGGAGTTACTGAAGCGATGAATGACAACGAGCACGAGCGAGGTAATCCATGAGCGCGATGCCGACGGACAATCGGTCTGAGGAAGCAATAGCAGTGGTGGACGCGCCGCCGTCAGAGCGCAAGCGTGTCGTGATCGTCGGCGGCGGTTTTGCCGGACTCGCGGCGGCGCATGCGCTGCGGCAGGCCGATGCCGAAGTCGTCCTGGTCGACCGCCGCAATCACCACATATTTCAGCCGCTGCTGTATCAGGTGGCGACGTCGCTCCTCTCTGCCGCCGACATCGCCGCACCAATCCGTCGGATCGAGATGAAGCAGCAAAACCTCAGCGTAATCCTGGCGGAGATCACCGGTGTCGACGTTGCTTCCCGCACAATCGAGGCGTCCTCCCCAGGCATGAGCGTGCGCAAGATCGCGTTCGATTATCTGGTGGTTGCAACTGGCATGCACCCGAGCTACTTCGGACACGATGAGTTCGCGCAATATGCGCCGGGGCTCAAAAGCCTCAGCGATGCCGAGATGATCCGGGCCAAAATCCTGGGTGCGTTCGAACTGGCTGAAACGACCGATGACGAGGACGAACGCGCGCGCCATATGACCTTCGTGCTGGTCGGCGCGGGTCCCACCGGCGTGGAACTCGCGGCGTCCTTGGCGCAAATGGTGAGGGTCACCCTGAGCGGAAACTTCCGCCGCATTGATCCGTCGAAGAGCGTCATCATTCTGCTCGACGCGGCCAGCCGCGTCCTGCCGACTTTTGCCGAGACGCTGTCCCGTGGAGTTACACAGCGGCTCACGAAGCTCGGCGTGAAGGTCATGACGGGAGTCAAGGTCGAGACCATCGACGAGCACGGCGTTATCGCCGGCGGAACGAGGATCCCGAGCGCCACGGTGCTGTGGACTGCGGGTGTCGCGGCGTCGCCGGTTGTCAAAATGCTTGGCGGCAAGACTGACCGCGCGGGACGGGCTCTCGTAGATTCCTTTCTGAATGTCGTGGATGTGCCCGCAGTGTTCGTCGTCGGCGATACGGCGTCAGTGACGCAAAACGAACATCCGGTGCCAGGTGTGGCGCAAGCGGCGATTCAGGAAGGGCGATACGTCGGACGGCTGATCGCCGACGACTTGAAGGGGCGGAAGGTCAAGCGTCCGTTCCGCTATTTCAACCAGGGCAACATGGCCGTCGTTGGCAAGAACTACGCGGTGCTGGAGCGGGGCTGGCTGCGCACGAGTGGCTTCCTCACGTGGCTTGTGTGGGCGTTCGTTCACATACTCTCCCTGCCGCAGCTTCAGAACCGCCTGCGCGTGCAATGTCAGTGGCTCTGGTCGTATTTCACCGGCCAGCGCGGCTCGCGCCTGATTCCCGAGCCGCCGCGAACGCCGAACGCGGAAACGAGGTAGGCGTGTGCCCGTTCGCGAAGTAGGCGTGACTCCAGCAGCGCTAGTGCTGCGCGCGACTTCCTGCGCGGCCACGGGATATCGCAGCATCAATCCGCCTAGCAGGACCGTCCCGTAAGTCTTTTGGAATGTATGGCGGGACGACGGGGCTCGAACCCGCGACCTCTGCCGTGACAGGGCACAGGAAAGCCGTAACTTATAGAAAATAAGCGCAATGGATGGCTCCTTTTGGCGCTTTGAGGCACGACTGGTAATCGTTATTGTGCCCGCGACCTCTGCCGTATGGATCTCTGCCCAAACAAGTGATTCGACTCAACGAGTGATTTGGCCTGAAGTCAACAGTTGAGCCAAGGGTCACTTGTCCGTAAGGGCGACTTTACGTCCATGTGCCAACTTCCGAGTTTCCCCCCAACCGCAAGCATCTCAACGCTCACAGTGCGGTGTCGAGAAACGGCCTGCCTTACCGTTGCCTCTCTTTTGAAGACCGCTCGTCATCGGACAAAACGCTTCCCAGGTACAGCGTCAGTGCCTTCTTATATTCTGCGACGATCAGAGGCTTCTCCCTCGGACCTGCTTCCGCGTAGAGCGTTCTCATACCTTTGACCATCTGGAGAGCGATGTTTGCGGCCAATATGGCCTTTTCGCTGGAGAGCGATGGGTCCTTCGCTCTAAAGGCGTTCGCGATAGCAACGCGTAAAGCCCTGCGCGCAGCCGGATCCCGAGAAAAACTGATCGGCGCGGCCAGTAACTGCAGATAGGCGGGACGTTCCCTTAGGAATTGGATGACGCGTTCCAGGAACGTCTCCGCAAATGCGGCGTGGGACAGTGTCTCCGCCTGTTCAATCAAAGGCTTCCAATAAGCCTCGACCTTCTGTGCGTATTGGTTCACAAGAGCGAAGGCCATGGATTGCTTGTCGGGGAAATAGTGATAAAGCGTGCCAATCCCGGAACCGCTACGCTCGGCGATAGCAGTCATCGTTGTGGCCTCATAGCCAATCTCTGCGAAGAGCACCGCTGCAACATCCAGAAAATTCGCAAGCCGCCGTGTTGCACGCTCCTGCTGCGGCTCCACTCGGGCAGAATTTGACACAGTCGACGGTGACCTGCCCCCGGGTTTAGTCCGAAGCACTTTTAGACTCCGCAGTTAAAAACCGTTGTACCTCATGCGCCTGGGCGAACTGCCCGGGCGTCAGATAACCGAGCGAGCTGTGAGGCCGTTCGGTGTTGTACTCGAGACGCCACTCTTCAACCAAGCGTCGGGCGTGACGCAGCGAGACGAACCAATGTTCATTCAGGCATTCGTCACGGAAGCGTCCATTGAAGCTTTCGATGTACGCATTCTCTACTGGCTTGCCAGGCCGGATGAACGATAGCGTGACACCGGCGTCGTACGCCCACGCGTCCAGCACCTTGCCCGCGAATTCCGGCCCGTTGTCTACGGTGATGGACGAAGGCAGTCCGCGCATCTCCCGAAGACGTTCCAGTACCTGCTTCACGCGCAAAACGGGTAGCGACGTATCAACCTCGATGGCCAGGCACTCCCTCGTGTAATCGTCGACCACATTCAGACATCGAAATCGCCGGCCGTGCGCGAGTCCATCCGAGACGAAGTCCATCGACCAGCTCTGGTTCAGCGCCGTTGGCAGCGGCCGTGGCATCCGCTCGACGGCAGCAATGCGCTTGCGCTTTCGTCTGCGCACGCTCAGACTCGCCTGACTGTACAGCCGCCAGATGCGTTTATGGTTCGCCAGCCAGCCCTCCCGACGCAACAGCACGTGAATGCGTCGATAGCCATAGCGCCGCTTTTGCGCCGCAATGGCCACCATCCTGTGCGTCAATTCAACGTCGTCGGTCCGCCGGGATTCGTAGCGGAACAACAAACACAATATCCCAACCAGCCCGCAGGCGCGGGTCACGCCCCTCGCGCGTTCGGTCATCAATATCTGGACCGCCTCGCGCTTCGCCTGCGGGCTTGCTACTTTCGGGCAAGCAGGTCCTTCAGGGCGGCATTGTCCAGCATCGAATCGGCCAGCAGACGCTTCAGCCTGTTGTTTTCCTGCTCCAGTTCCTTCAGGCGCTGCGCGTCCGACACGGTCATGCCGCCAAACTTCGCTTTCCAGTTGTAGTACGTCGCTTCCGAGATGCCGTACTTGCGACACAACTCGGCCGGCTTGAGGCCTGCCTCGCCTTCTTTCAACACCCCAATGATTTGCTCTTCGCTGAATCGCTTCTTCACTTCCGTTCCCCTTCCTTGGAACGGACTCTACATCAACGCCATACTATTCACGGGGAGCAGGTCAACGGCATCCTCGCATTTTATGCTAATAAGGTCGAGGGTGCCGTCGCTTTCTGGAGCCGCAAATCTCCGCTTCAGCTCAACATCATGCTTGACATAAATATGTAATGGACCAAGGGTGCTAAGTCACATATCTTTTACTCCATAAAGTCGAGGATATCCTCGCTTTTGAACGCGTGATTGGCACCAACCACTCCTTACTGATATCGGCAGCTACCAACATAGCAGTCTCTAGGAGAAACTGTATGCCGGACAAACACAACATCACGCTAGCGTACACAGGAGCCGGCGGCACGATTGTTCACCGGATATTGCTGAAGCTGCTTTCAAGCGACGATCGGGTGGAGCATAGAGTCCAAAACAGAGGCCGATCCAGCCTGGCTGGAACTCAACAGTGGATGGAAAAAATAATCGACATGGTTGCCAGCGCTGCCAAACAGAGAGGTTCAAAATGACCGCTAAGAAATTACCTACGTGCCCTATCGAACAGAATCCTGTTGCTACGAACGTAGCCGTCCCGCCTTTGCAGGGATTCCGTTCCTCCCGTCATCTCTCCAGCCTGCGACAATACCTCGACGCCCTGCGTGATCTCGGCGAACTCCAAGAGATCGCACACGAGGTCGACTGGAATCTTGAAATTGGCGCGGTGACCCGCCGCTGCTACGAGACCGGCGCCCCCGCTCCTCTGTTCGGCCGCGTCAAGGGTACCGAACCCGGGTTTCGCGTGTTAGGCGCTCCCGCAGGTCTTAGCGCTCGTCCGGGCCAACGCTTCGCTCGCATCGCCGTTTCGGTCGGGCTGCCGCCGGGAGCAACAGCGCTTGAGATCGTGGAAGCGCTGTCCCGCGCTGAAGACAATCCGCCTATCCCGCCTCGCGTCGTCGAGGACGCACCCTGCAAGCGAAATGTATTCACAGGCGACGCGGTGGACCTGATGCGTCTGCCGACGCCGCTCATCCATGACGGCGATGGCGGACGCTACATCAACACTTGGGGAACGATTGTCGCACGTTCGCCGGACGGCGCTTGGACCAACTGGTCGATCGCTCGGATCATGTTACGAGACCGCAACACGATGGTTGGCATCGTCTCGCCGCAGAAACATGTCGGCCGCGTGCACGCCATGTGGAAGGCGATTGGCAAGCCCATGCCCTTCGCGCTCTCACTCGGGCAGGATCCAGTGGTGCCGTTCTTCGCTGGGATGCCGCTGCGTGACGGCATCTCTGAGGGGCCAGTGATCGGTGGTTATGTGGGTGAGCCGATCGAGGTTGTTCGCTGCGAAACCGTCGACCTAGACGTTCCGGCATCCTCTGAGATCGTTATCGAGGGTCATCTCACCCTCGACGAGATGGATGCGGAAGGTCCGATGGCCGAGTACCCAGGCTACATCGTACCAAGCTCGCGTCAATTTCGGCCGTTGTATCGCGTTTCGGCGATGACATACCGGGACGATCCCATTCTGCCAATTGTCGCGGCCGGACACCCGCCGGAGGAGAATCACACCTGCTGGGGCATCGGCATCGCGGCAACCGTGCTGGCCGAGTTGCGCAAGACTGGCTGGCCGGTGACCGCCTGCTTTGTCCCGTTCGAGGCAGCATGCCACCTACTTGTCGTAACTGTGTCGCGGGACTGGAAGCGGCGTACCGCCCACCCGAACGCCGCCGATTTTGCGCGTGCATTGGGCGATTTCGTGTTTTCACTCCGAGGCGGGCAAGTGGTGCCGCGCATTTTCGTCGTACTGGACGACGTGGATCCGAGTAATCCGGCCGAGGTGCTATGGGCTATGGCGACACGCGTTCATCCTGGCGACGGTGAGATCATGTTCCCCACCTTGTCCGCCAATCCTTTGAATGCCTTTATGCGGGGCAACGAAAAAGCGGCCATGTTCACCACAAAGGCCGTGCTCAACGGGCTTCCTCGTGACGATTGGGCAGCTGACCAGGTGCCTGTTCGCGCCGATTTCGCAACGCTTTATCCAGAGGAGCTCAAACGCAAGGTGCTCGCCGGCTGGACAACCCTCTATGGATTTCCGGGTGATATGTGGAATAAGCGAGCACAACCGGCGTGACGATTAGCGCGCCGATCAGCAGGAAGACGTGGCTGAGGGTCGACGATGCCGCAGCCCAAAGCGTGAGACGGAATGGCACGATGTCCGGGAAAATGCTGAAACCAAGGCCTGCCACGCCCAACACGAACAGCGCCAGGCCCAGAAAGAAGGGACGTCCGTCGACGCGGCCGCCGATCGCCCGCAGCAGGGCGGCAGTCGTGCCTGAAAACAGAACGGTGATCACGATTCAGGGCGATCGCGTGTGCTGCCCATGCCGCGCGGTAGCTGAAGGCTAAGGTCGACTCGGACGTCAACCTACTACGCGATGCTTAGCAATATTTAACTAACGTTATGAGCGAGTCTAGGATAGCTCCCATCACTCGTTCCTGGACGAGTCCGTCTAAGCGCACTAGCGCGAAAGGAAAATGCTGTGTTGAAATTGACGAAAGACCGTGTGATTTGGGCTAGAAGACGAAGAGTTCTCCGCGTCATCCCGGCGTTAGCAGCGGCGGCGATTACGGTGCGGGAGCAACGGGCCGATGCTCGGGAAGAGATTCAGCCGCATCAGATCAGTGCAACCATCGAAGAGGATGGAATCGGAAAGCAGAATGTTTCTGAAAGCGTCCGAGTGAGTCGAATATTCCAGTCCGGCAGCGTTGAGATAGAAGCCCAAATCGACGGAGATGGTTCTCCATTTGTTATTCTTCCTTCCTATGGTCGAGACGCAGGCAAGGATTTTGACGATATTAGCAAACGACTTGTAACGGCTGGATGGATGGTCGTTCGACCACAACCTCGCGGTATCGGAAAATCATCTGGGGCGATGGCTGGAGTGACTCTGCATGACCTAGCGGATGATGTCGCACTTGTTCTCCGTTCGTTAGGGCGCGGTCCAGCGGTAGTGCTCGGACACGCGTACGGAAACCTCGTGACCCGCGTGCTGGCGACTGACCACCCGGAACTTGTAAAGGCCGCAGTCCTTGCAGCAGCACAGGCCTCAAGGGTGGCGCCCGACGTAGCGGCGACACCGTTTATCGCGGGAGATACGAGCGCTCCGGAAGCGACGCGCCTTAAAGCGCTCCGTAGAGCCTTCTTTGCACCCGATCATGACCCTCACATCTGGCTTAGTGGGTGGTATCCAGAGACTCTAAGGATGCAGCACATAGCTGCACAAGCTACTAGCCAGAACACCTATTGGGCGTGCGGTTCCGTGCCAATTCTTGAAATCATCGCTGAATATGACCCGTTCAAACCCAAAGAGTCATGGAAAGATCTCCATGAGCAATTAGGAGATCGAGTCACTACCCGCGTAGTATCGGACGCGGCACACGCTTTGTTTCCGGAACAACCGGACGCAGTTTCGGACTCTCTTCTGCCATGGACCAAGGGCTACTTGTGAGACGAATGGTGCGTCGTACTCTCCGAGATCCCACTTCTCATCTTATCCTGTAATCGTGAGCTTTTGTAGACGTATTGGACTCGCATGCTTTCATAGTTAGGGCCCCACTGCCTTCGGGCTGCACCCATACGGTGTTTTGTATCGAGTTCTTAGTGTCGCAGGTCTTGCTGTGGACGTAGTTCTGCGTGTTGATCTGTAGGCGTGCCGTTCCACCGTCGTTCACGAACTCGTAGACACCGACGGGCCAGAAACCGGCCTCCGGGCCGTCGTAGGTGAGTAGGTTAACCTCGATTGGTATGGTGCCGGACACACGACCTCCGCAAAGATCGCACAGCCTAGCGTCAGCGTCTTGCCGAGATGCAACGGGTCTTCGATCGCCTCGAGCTGGCTCGCGTAGTGGATTGCCTTCGGCGGTCCATGCACGAGCAGCGCTACGTCGGGGGCCGAAAAACGGTTCATCACGTGCTTACGCCTAGACTGACGTTAGGGAAGTTCTCACCTGACAACAGAGGGGCTTCTATGGAATCCGCAAACGAACTGGTCTATGTGATGGACGACGACAGCCGGGTGCGAGAAGCACTCTCTGGGCTGCTGCGTGCAAACGGAAGGAATGTCGAGGCATTCAGCTCCGGTGGCGAGTTTTTGGACACACCGCATCGGAATGTCGTTTCATGTCTGATTCTGGATTTGAGAATGCCGGGCATGAATGGCCTGGAAGCAGACCAACAAATCTCGTGCACGCCGCGAGAATCTGAACGATTCCGAATGCTTCGGCAACAAATAACGAAATCGAAAGATGTTAAGCGAAACGATTGCGCGGTCGCAGTTCGGTGTGCGATTGTGCGCCGTCCTTTAATACAGGGAATCTCAAGGACCCGTCTATTTCCATGAATGTTTTTGTCCCTACAACGCAGGAGTGAAATATGCAACGCAAGCTCATTAGCGCCGCAATTCTGTCGGTGCTGCTGATTTCAGCCGCGTACGCGCAAACCGACGCGCCCGCGGCGTCTGCCGGGGCCCCCGCCGTATCGACGAAGAAAGCGTTGAGAGCGCGGAACCGCCAGACCGAACAGGCGGTGCGTAAAGCGCTTTCGCACACGAAAGGTCTTGATTCAACTGCTATCGTGATCGTCGCTCGAAGCGGGAAGGTGACGCTGGACGGAACCGTACCGGATG
This sequence comes from Paraburkholderia sp. RL18-085-BIA-A, assembly GCF_046027075.1. Lineage (NCBI taxonomy): Bacteria > Pseudomonadati > Pseudomonadota > Betaproteobacteria > Burkholderiales > Burkholderiaceae > Paraburkholderia > Paraburkholderia sp. RL18-085-BIA-A. The sequence continues at coordinate 31,099 of NZ_JARESU010000074.1, forward strand.
CGTCTCAGATCCAGCTTGCCCAGGACGCCGCTCAAACGGTGTCTCAGGCCAAGTCGGTTGCCAACAATCTGACCGTCAAGGTAGGGTACCCGAGATCTGCCATTCCAGAAGGAGGGTGAGTACTACACGCCACGATACGCTTTGAGGGTGCAGCTTGGGACACGGGCGCGCGGCCTCGCGTCGGCTCGTGCTAAGCGCGTGCGCCGGTGCAGACGCATAGCCCACGGCAGAACAGGTGTTTCTGGCCAGCTCGCGGCTCACGGTCGATGCCGAGCGCCCGAGTGTTCGGGCCATGGCCCGAACACTCGATCCCAGCTGCTTCATGCTTGCAATCGTCACGCGTTCTTCGGGCTGCAGTTGTTGGTAAGTTCTTTTTTGCATTCGCACACCTTACACGAGCAAGGTGTTGCACTTCAAAATTGATCGCGCCCTCTTAATAAATCTTTTCGCCGGTCGTAGTACTCCTGCTGCATTGTTAAACTCGTGCTCAATGCCGCGCGGGGAAACCGTTCGCATTCCTCCCGATGAAACATCGACAGGATTCACACTCTATCAGACGCTGACGCCTCGTGAGCAGGAGCTTTTGCCGTTACTCGCAAGCGGGCTGCTCAACAAGCAGGCGGCGGCAGTCCGTGGCATCACCGAATACACCGTGCACCTATATCGCGGCCACATCATGAGAAAAATGCAAGCGGATTCATTTGCCACACTTGTGAAGCTGGCGAGCAAGCTTCAGCTCAAAACACCGTCGACGACCATCTTCGGTGCCTCACGCTAACGCTAATTCCTTGTTTGACTCGATGACCCGGTGAAAATATTGACCACGCCTACGGTTCAGGCCGTTGCCGTAATTGACGATGATCGACGCGTTCAGGCGTCTATTGCGAACCTGCTTGCCTCTGGCGGGTATGAAACGAGAACCTACGAGTCTGCATCAGATTTTTTTCCGACGGCTACTCGGGTCTGGTATGCGTTATCACCGACCTGGGAATGCGTGCCATTGACGGCAATCTAGTGTTCGAAAGAACGGTTCATTCTGGTGCAACGACGCCCGTCATCATTCTCACGGGCAAACCCGGCGAGCATACGGAAGACTACTCTCTGCAGAGAGGAGCGCGAGGTTTCTTCAGAAAGCCTGTCGACGGGGATACGTTGCTGGACCTGCTGGATAGTATCGCTTGAATGGTTCGGTTGCCTAAGAGCGCACGATCGGCTGGTGTATAGCCCGATCCGTGGACCTCATCGTAAGGTTCGCCGTCCTCTGCGAGTTCGTCACGAACGCCGCCGACGAACTTCTCGCGCGACTTAGCGGGCAATTCCTCCCGGAACACGACATCGCGTTGCATTTTCAGGCCGTTGAACATCAAAACAAGCCGTTGCCGATTGCGATTATCCGGGGCGTGTGTGCCAACGGCTATGCCGCGCTCGACGGGGCGATTGGTGTCCTGCCGCTCGTCGACGTCGAGTCGCCGGGTGCGAAGTCCTTTGTCGCGCGTTTTCGCAAGACCCATAACGGACGCGATCCGAGCCAGGAAGTCTCGCTGAATTACACCGCGGTCTATGCGACCGCGCTCGCGATGAAGGCCGTGGGCACGACCACCGACGCGACGGCGATTCGCGCGGCGTATGACAAGGGTGTCAAGGCCCTGCCGCGCGACAACAATCCGCAGAATGTGAACGGTGTCGACGAGCGTGGTGGTCTGAGGATCGGCATACCGATGGTCGCGATCATCCAGGGCGGCAAGCTCAAACACGCGGAGATGAATGCGTTGGCCTCGGCAAAGTGATCCCCGAGGTGCGATGACCAGCCCTTTGCATTGCATTCATGCGACAGGGCCATCGCACCTCGGTACCCGGCCGAGACCCTCGCGCGGCTCTGAGGGACGCCTGCCGTCGCCGGTTCTGCCATGGTTATGGTCAGGCATGGGGCGGCTCCTCCTGGATATTCGCCACAGGCCTACAACCGTGCCGGATCGGCCTGACGCAGCCTGGAGGAGCTACACAGCCTGGAAGCGGGGGGGCTTCAAGAGTCGTTCTCCCGGATCGACGACGGATGGCGGCACAACGGTACCACCTCGATTTCCATGAAGGGGTACAGCGGCAGCCCCGTCAGGATGTCGTGGAGCGTATCGTGGTCAGCAACGTCGAAGATGCTGACATTCTTGTATTGCCCGACCACACGCCAGATGTGACGCCATCGCCCGTCACTCATGAGTTCGTGACAACGGGCTTTCTCGGTCGCCTTGAGCTTAGTGATCTCGGTCGGGTTGGCATCGGCGGGAATGTGCACCGTCATCGTCACTTGGAACAGCATCGTATTCTCCTAGTCAATCAGTGAAGGGTCTCACAGGCGGGGCAGCGTCGCAGCGAGGAAGCGGGTCATCGCCGCCAGCACCGCCACCGGCTGCTCCACGGTTGGTATGTGTGCAGCGTTCGGCAGCACAACCAGGTCGGCGCCCGGGATAGCGTCGCGCAAGGCCTCGGCGCTGGAGGGCGGCGTTGCCTCGTCCTCGGCACCGACGATCACCAGGGTGCGGGCGCGAATTGAGCGGCTTGTTTCGGTGAAGTCAGCGGCGCCGATCGCTTCGGCACAGGCCGCGTAACCTTCGGGCGGGGTGCGTAGCAGCATCGTGCGCAGCCCTGTCGTTTCCGGCGCCTCGAGAAAAGCTGGAGTAACCCAGCGAGCGATGACGCCGTCGGCAAGCGGGGCGATGCCATCGGCGCGCGCGCGGGCCGCGCGATCTCGATAGTTTTCAAGCGGCTGGAAAACTAGCGCGGTGTCGACGAGGATAAGCGAACGGACACGCGCTGGTGCCTGGACGGTGAGGCTCTGGGCGATGAGGCCGCCGATGGAAATGCCAGCCACATGGGCGCTCGCAATGCCAAGCGAGTCCAGCACGGCAAGCGCGTCACGCGCGAGCATGGCGATATCGTAGGGACCGGGCGTGGTGGTAGTCAGGCCATGGCCGCGTAGGTCGAAGCGAATGACATAGAAGGACCGCCGCAGAGCTGCCACCTGCGCGTCCCAAACGGCATTTGATGTGCCCAACGAGTGCACCAACAGAAGAGGTGGTGCATCGATGGGGCCATCAAGTTGAAGATGCACAGTCAGGTCGTTGATGTTCAGGAACATTTGGGGTCCACCTCCACTATGAAAGTTCCGATCTAGCCGACAACGCGGCAAGCGTCCTCGTTCTAAGCCTCACTCGGCCCTGCAGATATTCGGGTCACGAAGCCGTGGTCGGTCGCGCTATCTAGAAGTTGGCAATTGAAGGATTCGAAATCAATTCGAAGAGTCAGTTTCACGAGTTTATACGGAGTCCATAATTTGTGGACCGCGCCGCCACGTTAGGTCAAGGTATGGCAGGTTAAGCGGATTCAGGTCTCACAAACGTAATTCCGGTCAGACGACCTCGATGAAATAGGATCTCGTCATGTCCACCTTCATCCAGATCGATGACACGAACGGTCCCGCCGAGATCGCTGACGAAGGCGCGCCGCGCCTTTAGATCGAGAGAGAGGCCAATTCCCTCTTGCAGTCCGCGTGCGACAACGCGGGGCTCGCTGAGCCCCGAATCCCGGATGCACGCCCGGTTCAGCGTGTTTCCATCAGTCAGATTTCCGCGATCCGTCCAATAGAGTATCTGCGCACCATGATCGATATCGAGATCGATCGGCTCAGGCAGATTGTCCATAAGAAGCTCAATGTCGCTTCGATCATCCGGGGAAGCCCCAGCAGGTAGCTCCAGATCGGCACGGAAGATGCGACCTCTGCCGCCGTCACTAGGCCCCTTCTGCGTCCAGTAGATGTAGCCGCTTTCACGATCGATCGCGACACCGACACAATGCAAGGTTTCATCTTTCTGATCTTCCGGTATCAGACCGGTCCGGACCAGCGTCGTGACTTCTTCACCATCCGTTCGAGAACGCATCACCCGCATGCCTTCACGATCACACCAGTAGAGCAAACCGCCCTCGGCATCGAGCACCACCTGCTTTGCTGTGACAATATCGCCATTCCCCACTAGCAGCCGGCGGTTAGATCCGTCAAGATTGCAGCACGCGATGGACCCGTCAGCCGCCGAAAAATCTTCTCTTGAGTCAAGTAGACGGGGCTTGCCCATCATCGAAAAGTAGATCAGGCCGCGCGTTGCATCGACCTGTACGCTATCAGGTCTCCCCCCAAGATTGGCGATCAGGGTTTTCACATGAGTGCCATCTGGGGCGAGCTCGAGGAGCGACGGTGGCTTGGTTTGCAAGGCGTAGATCAGGCCGCTTGCGGGAATAGTAGCCGCGTCATTGTGGTCGAACATATTTGTTTCCATATCAGACACTCAACCTAGCTCTCGAGTTATATTACGGTGCCGTCTTTGCGGCGGGGAAGACAGTTGACGAAATTGAAATAGGCCTTACGCCAACGCGAGATCTCGACGCGCTCGAACAGGCCCGCCTTGGTGAATGGGTCATCGGCGATAAAGCTCTCCGCTTCATGACGATCTTCAGAATCGAGAATATATATGCCGCCACTTGCAGACGCGCCGAGGTCGTCGAGTTTGGCGCCGCAAGCGAGTAGCCTGGCCTTGTTCGATTCCAGAAACGTCAGATGTTCCGGTCGCGTTTGCTGTCGCAGACGGCCATGATCTGGTTTGTCGTATGTGACGATGAGATAGGGCATGACGTTTTCCTTTGTTGAAAGCCGGATGCGGTTACCAGGAGTCAGGATCTGCGGTCCCGATGCTCAGCGTCCCGCCGATAGCTAGACTCAGAGTTGCGTCGTGCAAGCCGTGAAGTCGAGGCGTGAGAACTTCGCTATCAAGATGTCGCCGGCCAAGCGGTTCAAAGTGTCTGCGAGCCGCGCCGCCGGGCGAGGCCGAGACGGAAGATCGAGGTCGGCCGATGCGGCACAGGGTGGGGCACCAGCAAATGAGGGGCCCAACCGATGTCGAGCGTCGAGGAGCCCGGGAAGCTGCCGGCATGGTCAACATAAGCTGGCGAGATATTCAATCCGACCGCAGGTCCGACCCGCGTCAGCAAGCCGAGCGGCGAGTCCTGATCGACCAGATAGTGATCCAGTTCACTATCGACGATCGGTACGGCCGGTTCGCGGTTGTCGGCAAACCGCGTTCCAAGCATGGCGGTCTTCGCCAACGCCACGCGCACCAGCCAACTGCCGCCTTCCTCGGCGCGTCGCAGCAGCGCCGCCAGGACACCAAGCGCGCCAAGGCAGCCGGAACCGTAGTCGTTGAAATAGGCCGGGACCAGGGCCGATGCCTCCCGCCCGGCGCTGTGCAATTCCGCGAGCCCGGTCGTGGCTTGTGCGAGCTGCTCCCAGCCTCTGCGCTCGGCCCAGGGACCCTGGAAGCCATAGGCATTGGCTTCGACATAGATCAGACGCGGATTGATCTTCCGCAGCTCTTCAGGACCGAAGCCGCGCCGGGCGAAGGAGCCCCAGCGATACCCCGCCACGAACACGTCGCATTCACGCACCAGCTCAAGCGTGCGCGTCCGGTCGACGTCAGAGCGCAGGTCCATATACGTGTTCTTCTTGCCAAAAGACGTGTCGATGTCGAAACCGAGAATGTGGTCCTGATACGGATAGCGGCAGTGAATGACGTCGGCGCCATGTTCAGCCAGCAGCCTGCTGATCGTCGGTCCGGCGATGACATGCGTAAAATCGAGGACGCGAAGCCCTTCCAATGGCCGAAACGCCGCGGGCTCAAACGGGACAGGCGCACCGTCGGCGAGCCTGTCGAGTTCGATCGGCGGCACGCCCGCCAGCGCTTGGCCTTGGGGGTGCGCAAGCCATTCCTTGGTGCTGCGCTTGACGGCGGCGCAGAGGCCGAGCCCGGAGAGTTCCTCCTCTAGTGCTTGGGCATCGTGCTGCGCCACGCGTTTGGCGATGGCGTTATGGTCACTTGGGCAATCCAGGTAGCGGAGGATGCCGTCGCGCAAGTGTTGGTAGGCGCCGTTGAAGACAATCTCCCGGTCATCGCGGGTATGAAAGAAACCGTTCACCGGCGTGAACACGGCGCTGAGGTCGACCTGCCAGCCGCTTTGGAAGAAGTACGCGACCTCGTTGAACAGCAGCGCGGCATGGCGGCGGTCCACCCGCACCTGCTGCGGGCCAAGGCCGCGACGCTCGCCGATCAACGCCACCGCGCTGCCAATAGCCCCCATCAGGGTGACTGCAACATCCGCCGTTTCGACGACGGAATCGATGTAACCTGGAGACTGCTCGACTTGAACCGCGTCCGTCGCCAGTTCGGGCAGTCCCAGCCCTTGCGTGACTTCTGCCAGGATCTGTTTTTGTCGTGGGCTATACATAGTTGGCTCCACGGAAAATCGCGTGACGAAGAGGAACGGCACGGCGTGATCGTTTGTCGTATGTGACGATGAGATAGGGCATGACGTTAACCTGTTTCATAATACGGATTTGGTTACCGGGAGTCAGAATCTGCGTTCCCGACGCGCAGCGTCCCGCCGATAAAAAGCGAGCTTGTCCTCGTCGAGCACGACGCCGAACCCGGGCCCATTCGGGACGACGAGATCGAAGTCGCGATACTCAGGGCTGTTCGCGGCGATATCGTCCTTGAACAACAGCGGTCCAAACAGCTGACAACCCCAGCGTAGGGTCGGGAGCGTGGAGAAGAGCTGGGCTGAGGCCGCCGTCCCGATCCCGCTTTCCAACATGGTGCCGCCGAAAAGCGAAAGGCCGGCGGCTTCTGCGATCGCTGCCACCTTCCGCGTGTTGGTCAGACCACCATGCTTGCTGACCTTGAGCGAGAAAGCGTCGGCGGCGCCGATGCGCGCGAAAGCGAACGCGTCTTCAATCGTCTCGATGGGTTCGTCGGCCATGATGGTTACGGTGAAACGCTCCGTGAGTCGCCGCATGCCTTCAATATTCGCAGCGGGCAACGGCTGCTCAACCGCGTCGATACCGCCAGCCTCGAGTCCGGCGATCGCACGTGCGGCTGTTGTTTCGTCCCATGCTTGGTTGACATCGACCCTTATGCTCGCCTTGTCGCCGAGCGCCCGCTTAACTGCGACCGCACGGGCTACGTCTTCCAGAGGATCACCGTGGCCGATCTTGACGAGGAAGAGGTTATGCCGGCCTTGAGCCAGCTTCTGCTCCGCCTCCTCAGTGTCCTTGCGAGCGTCACCCGTCCCGAGCACCCAGAGCACCGGGATTCGATCACGCGCGCGGCCACCGAATAAGGCGTCGGCGGGAAGACCGGCCGCCTTCGCCGCCAAATCCACGCACGCCATCTCGATGGCACCCTTTGCGTAGGAATTGCGTTTGATTAACTGGTCCATACGCTTCAGCAGTGCCCCGAGCGCCATCGGATCCTGTCCAACGAGATTTGGAGCAAGGTTCTCCCTGATCACCTGGCAGATGCCGTGCTGTGTTTCCGCACCATAGTGCGGGATGATCGCTGCCTCGCCGAGACCCTCCCGTCCCTCATCATCACGGATACGCACCAGAACGAGCGTGTGATCGGTGATGGTCGCCATCGCAAGTTTGTGAGGACGAACGGTTGGCAGAGTATAAGGAATGGCCTCAATAGATGTGATCTTCACGATTCCTGACACTATTCCGGTTGCGCCCGTGATGCCGACGGTTATGCGGCGAGGGCAGTTCAATAAAAAGGCAGTGCATGCGCAATCGCGTGGGGATCGGGAGAATACGCTTGCCGCCCTGGTGAAGTGTGCGAGCCAATGGCCGCGGGGGGTGCCTGAAAACCCGCCCTTCCGCTGCCTTAGCTGCCGGGACTTACGATAGCCGGCATGACAGGAATGTCTTTCAGATGCTCAAGCTTCACCTTGAACCGCGCGGGATAAAGTTTAGGGTCGGTTATTGTCGCCGGTTCCGTCGAACGCCATGTGAACAGACATGCGTTACAGCCGAACAGTGTCCATACGCCCGCGACCGGAGATTCGAATCGAACCAACGTCGAGCTGGATTCACAGCGAGGGCAGATAGGAGCCGTACTGGTGTCCATAGCATTTCCTTTAAATAAATTGATCGGGTTCAGTGCTGCTGCATGAGCGCCTGCAGTTTCGGCAACCAGTCTTTTGCCTCCGGAGGATCCATGACCTGCATCGAATATTCACCATGCTTCTCAGGACGAGCGGGCGTACTCGCATCGATGATCATCTTATGCGTCATGCCAGGCGGCTCGGATCCGGGATCCAGTGGAAGCACCGACAACTCCGGTATAACGACGACGTCGTATTTCGGATTGACCTTTGTGGATATTGCCCACATGACCTGGGGAAGATTGAACGGATCGACGAAATCGTCCACGACAATCACAACCTTTGCGTAGCCAAGGCCGTGCGGAGTGGTCAATACGGACATACCGACAGCCTTGCCGAAACCGCCGACCCGTATCCTGGTCGAGACGATCACCACCAGCCCATGGGTGTAAAGAGCGTTGACGGCCTCAATCTCGGGGAATTTATCCTTTAGCTGCACATACAGCGGCGGACACGTGTTCAGGAACATGTAATCGATTTCGGTCCAGGGCATACCGATCGCGGTGTACTCGTACACCGGATTCTTGCGATGAGACACTTTAGTGATTTCAATCGAAACCATGTTTCGAAGGCCGGACAAGTGACCGGTAAATTCTCCATAGGGCCCATCCGGCTCCCGCACACCGGGGAGCACATGCCCTTCAAGGATGAACTCAGCCCCCCACGGAACCTGCAGGCCATTTTCCAGAGTCACCACGGGATAAGGTTCCTCGTTCAATGCGCTGGCCATCTGGTACTCGTCCTGATCGTAGAGCAGCGGCATGGATGCCACGATACTGAGCATCGGATCGTTTCCAACCGCAATCGCAATCGGCAACGGCTTGTTTTCACGTTCGGCGGCCTGAAAATGCAAGGCGATGTCGTGTTCCGGGACGAATTGACCGCTAAGTTGCGCGGGGCCCTTGACTTGCAGGCGATACATTCCGACGTTCTGTTGGTCGAAGCTGTCCGGATGGTCGGGGTGACGCGAGACGACCGATGCCTTGTTGATATAAAGTCCCCCGTCGCCCGGATTCAGCCGGAAATGCGGCATCAATTCGAACAGATTGATGTTCTCCGTAATCGTCACTTCTTGCCACGGGGCAGTTTTCTTTTCTTCAATCGTACCTTTTGAGAAATTCTGGTACCTCCGGCAAAACTCTTGGAATAGCGCTTTCAGCGGCGTATCCTTCGGCAGCCCCATCATTAGCGCCATATTGCACCATGACCCGTGCACATTGAGAGCCAGCTTCGCCGACTCGAACCCCTTGATGTTCTCGAACAAAAGGGCTGGCGCAGTATCCCCAAACCCCCTGTTCACGGCAGACGCGGCGGCACCGATATCGGGCTCTGGCAACACAGGCTCGCTAATTCTCAGTAACTGATTCTCGCTTTCAAGTAGCTCGAGAAAGCTGCGAAGATCTTTGCATACCATGATTTCTTTACCTCAATAATAGAAAATTGGCTATTCCGATATTGCGCAGACTGACGCTTGATCTTTACGTCGGGTAGACGCAGGCTGCTTAAGTCATCGGCTCCTTCCATCGAGGCAAGCCCGGCATCTCCAGACCCAGAGCATCAAGCGCACGACCGACTGTATGGTTCACAATATCGTCTATGGATTCGGGCTTTGTGTAGAAAGCGGTAACCGGCGGATGAATCGTTGCGCCTAATTCAGTCGCAGTCAGCATGTTCCTGATATGCCCCGCATGAAGCGGGGCCTCCCGAACCATTAGCACAAGACGCCTGCGCTCCTTCAGAACAACGTCCGCCGCCCGGCTCAGCAACGTTGTCGTCATTCCGTTCGCTATTTCTGCGAGCGTTTTGACCGAGCAAGGCGCGACAAGCATGCCCATCGTTCGAAAAGATCCGCTCGAAATCGATGCGCCAATGTCGTTGATGCCATAAACGCGGTAGGCCAGTGAATGCAACTGTTCGCGGGTAAGCTCGGTTTCGTACGCTCGCGTCATCTCGGCCGCACGGGAGACGACAAGATGGGTTTCTATGTCGAGCTTGCGAAGCACTTCCAGTGCCCGCACTCCATAAATGATTCCTGTTGCGCCGCTGATTCCGACGATCACACGTCGAGGTGAAATATTCATCCTGAACTCTCCCAGTGCCATGCCTCGAGTAAAAATCGTGATTTGCCGAACCTGTGTCGGCAACTTCCCGTGGTCCTAATCGAACAATGCGTTCAGGGGAACGTCGCCTTGATTGCCAGTCGGCTAGAACCTTTTACTTTCCAGGTAATCACGCAAACGACCCAAGGCTTCGCCCCAATGCGTATTGCAAAGCGGAAGATGTTTGTCTTGTTCATGCCATCCCGAGTCGTTCAGTTGTATCAACGTCCGCGCGTCGGGTTCGTCCGAGAAATCGATGGTGAGCGTTTTGCCGCGCGAAAAGCCTGGGCCGTCAACGCAGGTCTGAACGATCTTGTTGCCCGCGTCAATCCGGTCCGTTCGCCAACCGAAGCGCAAATCAGGACGACGCTCCAGGTGGAACGTCTTGCCTGCCTCGACCTCACCGTCGATCGTACCTAGATGCCAGTTGGCGAGTTCTGCAATTTCCGTGAACGCACGAAAGACGACATCACGGGGTGCGGCGATTTTTACGGCATGCTTAAGCGTGATCATGCGTGTTCTCCATTCGAGGGGACGTCGGCCAATCGACTTGATTCATTGAACAATTGAGTGAACGGTTCTTTTCCATCGCGAGTCTGTTCAAGCATAGTTGGCGGGGCGAAGGACGGCTATTACGTCAATGTGGTAATACACATATGGAACGTTCCGGGGAGTTCCGGTACAGGTCATCATTGGAGTGGGCAGACGGCCCGAAGGCGAAGAACGGGCGGAGCGAGCAGCGAGGGTGCAGAAGCGTTATCTGGACAGCCAGGAATGGTACGGGCTCTGTCGGGTTGATGGGGAGGCGACGGTAGAATGAAGTGATGAAGAAGACAAAATCGCTTTATCACGGCCACCGCTTCCCTGCCGTCGTGCTCAGCTGCGCGGTTCGCTGGTATTTCCGGTTCAGCCTGAGCCTGCGCGACGTCGAGGAGTTGTTGCTCGAGCGTTGTGTCGTGATCACGTACGAAACGATCCGTTGCTGGTGCGACAAGTTCGGCGCTGGATTTGCGCCGGTGCGCCAAAGCGGCGCGGCGCATGCCGGGCAGCACAGGGCATTTGGATGAGATGTTCGTGACGCCGCGCGGCGAGCCGTATCTGTTGTGGCGAGCGGTCGACGAGCATGGTGCCGAACTCGACGTGCTGGTGCAAAAGCGGCGCGACAAGGCCGCGGGAAAGCGCTTCTTTCGGCGGCTGCTTGGTTCAACCCAGTGCCGCGCAAGATCGTTACCGACCAGCTGCGCAGCTATCCGACGGCGAAGGCTGACATTCCCGAGCTCGCTCATGCGAAGCACGTTTTTGTCAAAGCGGCTGCACGCGTGAGCAACCGTGCGGAGAACAGTCACCAGCCGACCCGCAGGCGCGAACGCCAGATGTGCGGCTTTCGGGATGCGCGTCCCACGCAGGCGTTTCTCTCATGTTTCGGCCCGATCCGGCAGCACTTCGAGTTGCCCAGACATCAGATGAGCGCGGCATGTCACCGTGCCGCACTCAAAGAACGCTTCGCCACATGGCCGGGTTGGACTGTCACTGCAGCAGCCGACAAAGTTATTTAACGACAAATCAAAGTCCACGCCCGTGGGCGTGGTCATCGCCTAAGTGGCTATGCCTGTTAGAGCACCTGCCCATGCAGGTACCTTTCTGTGTGTTGTCCCCACAACGCATAAAAAGGAAAACATGCATGAGCAGGTTCAAGAGAGCATCGCATGTCATATGGCATTTTCAATACCACATTGTGTGGGTGCCGAAGTATCGGTTCCGTGTGCTGCAAGGTCCGGTCGGCACAGAGGCTGGGCTGCGAAGTTGTAGAACTCAATGTTCAGCCGGACCATGTGCATTTTTGGTGAGCATTCCGTCGAAGCTGTCGGTATCCGGATTGATGGGCGTCCTGAAATGACGTACCGCTATACGAATTTTTACGGG
>NZ_JARESU010000740.1:0-218 GCF_046027075.1 Paraburkholderia sp. RL18-085-BIA-A
GATTGGAACCGCTTTTGTCGATGGTCACCGTCTCGGGTGAACCGTTCTGACCAATTGCCTTTTCAAAAAAACGCCGGGCAGCAGCCTTGTCCCGCTTGGCTCTGAACAGAAAGTCGATGGTGTTGCCGGCCTTGTCCACTGCGCGATAAAGATACTTCCACGAGCCTTTGACCTTGATATAGGTTTCATCCATGCGCCAGCTCTTGCCCACCGGGCGT
>NZ_JARESU010000741.1:0-213 GCF_046027075.1 Paraburkholderia sp. RL18-085-BIA-A
CCGTTCCGGCTGAGGAACTGATCGAGCCGCGCTGCAGCCGAAGTCACTTCCTTGTGCACATACGCATATAGTTTTGGGGGACCGTCGGTGAACGTCGCCCGTCCCGCAACAATGTTCACGTGGCGGCCAGGGTCTCTCCCGGGGTCGCAATTGCGTAGCCACGCCGAGTCGACGCTCACGGCGGCAACATGACTGCATTCGCGAACCTGTTCG
>NZ_JARESU010000742.1:0-210 GCF_046027075.1 Paraburkholderia sp. RL18-085-BIA-A
GGACGCCCAATCGAAGATCGCGCTGCGCGCCTACCGGTCCGGCGAGTATGTCGCCGTGGAAGTCACGAACACCGGCCAGACCATCCCGCCCGAGCATATCGACAAGATCTTCGACCGCTTTTATCGAGTCAATTCCGCGCGGCAAGGGTCGGCGAAGAACATGGGACTCGGCCTCGCCATCGTGCGATCGATCATGGCGTTGCATCGTGG
>NZ_JARESU010000743.1:0-209 GCF_046027075.1 Paraburkholderia sp. RL18-085-BIA-A
ATAACGCTTGCAAGTCCCCTTCGGGCTCGCTAGAATTCCGCTCTTTCGTGCTCCGGACACCGGGGTACGGGGAAGCGGGAAAGCCAGCAGTGGCAAGGCTTCCGGCGCGCCGGGCAGGTCAGGAAGTCTGGAAAAACCTGTTGACGGCGAAGCGGAAGTTCTCCATAATCCCGCTTCTCTGCTGCTGATGCAGCGACGCAGAACGGACG
>NZ_JARESU010000744.1:0-204 GCF_046027075.1 Paraburkholderia sp. RL18-085-BIA-A
TAATGTTGAATTTATCCGGCGGGCTGCGCGCCTCCTGACGTCCCGCCCGAACCCCGGCCCCGCCGCCCCGTCGACCAGCCCACCGCCCTGCCCGCCCCGCGTCCGATCGATGCGCTTGAACTGCCGCCCGACCTCGATGGCCGGCACGGCACGAACCGCGCCAACGGACGCAGGCAGGTCGCCGCTGACACCGACCTCGACGCA
>NZ_JARESU010000745.1:0-202 GCF_046027075.1 Paraburkholderia sp. RL18-085-BIA-A
TCATCGTCGTCACCTATCTGGACCGAAAACCGGACGAACCCATGGCTGTCATACCCAAGGTGACGAAGAACATGACGCTTGGCTTTGATTCCAAGACCTGCCAGCTCGCCAAATAAACATGAGCATTGTCCGCAAATTGCGCGCGACCGGTACCGCATTCCTCCTGTCGGCGCTCTGCGCAGCCTGCGCGACCCCACACCCG
>NZ_JARESU010000746.1:0-201 GCF_046027075.1 Paraburkholderia sp. RL18-085-BIA-A
CGGCAAATACCCAGTCCCGCAGACCTTTGGCCCTGAAGTATTTGCTTTTTATCCATCGGGCGCCTTTTTTAGGGTGCCTTCTTGCCGCCCATCGCCATAGCATTGACCAGACCTCGTGATCAACCCGATCGAAGGCTTTCTTGGCGACGACATGGCTATGGTAATTCGCCCATCCTCGTAAAACAGGATTGAGCAGCTTTA
>NZ_JARESU010000747.1:0-201 GCF_046027075.1 Paraburkholderia sp. RL18-085-BIA-A
CCGCCCCACGCGGACAAACCTGCCAAGAATTTTCGAAGACCGCTCGATGTTCCTGGCGGATTTAGTGGGACGCGCAAGTCGCGCGTCCGAGCAACGCTCACGAAAACAGTGGCAAAGATTCGACAGTGGTTTGGCGCCGACGTCGCGGGGACGTGGATCGACTAGCCCATGCAGCAATTTTGCCGCTAGCTGAACCGAGCC
>NZ_JARESU010000075.1:0-42167 GCF_046027075.1 Paraburkholderia sp. RL18-085-BIA-A
TTTCACATGGATACTCGAACCTCAACTCCGAACCAGAAAACGGATTTTCGCGCTCCGTCTACACCCGACGCGTCGTCGGGGAACACGGACTGCGGCGTCGTCGACTCAAGTCGACAACTAATCCGGATCTTCATCAGCTTTTCGTTCGCAACAGTGAACGATGACAAAGGGATACATACGGTCGAGCGGGATGATTCAATTCTCTGGTTGGATCCGGGCGTCGTCAGGGCGGCAATCTGCCTGCGGTCGCCCTGACGGCGAGAACTGTCTGGCCATCACCGGCAACGTCGCATTGGTAAATCACCGGCGTATAGACTCCGAAGTCGTTCCGGAACTCGGCCTTGTCGCCAATGTATGTGATGGGGCCGCCCGGCTCATCGGTCCAGCGAAAGCGACTGAACTTCATCTCGAAGGTGCCGCCGGTCCATTTCACGACGTGCGTCGCAAGTCGCTCGATCGGATCTTTGCAATAGATGGTGGCCGCAACGATCTCTTTGTCGCCGAGACATTGCACATCGTCCTTGCTACACGACTGGGCTTGATTTGCTGCGTCGCTGCCGTTCCTAGCGCTATTGTCCGAAGCGCAGCCCCAGGTGATCAACGCACCGACTATAAGCACCCCCAAGCCGCCCAACATCTTTCCCGCGTCGGTCTGCCGCTTTACCACAGGTGTGCCACACTTGACGCACGTCGTCGCCTTGTCGCTGACCTCGTTCCCGCAGTCCGTGCATTTGACCAATGCCACGAATTCCTCCGATCAGTTTTCTGGTCTAGTCGCAGTGCGCTACTTTCTATCGCTATAGTATGTCTCTTTCCGCCTTCCACTGAACCGCCGATCACAGCAGCGGTCATCTTTAGCATGTCGCTGAGACTAACGCCCCAAGCATTGCAGCAGCGATATGTTAGTTGACATGTGTGCCCCTTTTTCCGTCACAACTCTTTTCGCCCGTGGAGTGGCGGCCAAGGGCGAATAACACAGCCTTTCTGGATTAGAGGCAACGCGCCTGGCCGCAAGAAAATTGTTGTTCCAGTAGACGATGCATGGCCACGGGCGTCCTCCGTGGTCACAAGCCCACAGGAACGGGCGCGCGTCCAACAACACTCAGGCGTACTTGTCGGCCAGAACGTTGACATGGATGACCGCTGGTATCCAGGAAGCTGCCCTCGAGGAACGGAGGTCCGAACGACGATAGTGGGGTCGATCATCGCCCTGGCGGTCGGCGCAGACTGGCACTCCCAGATCGGCGACCACCTGGGCATCCGTCCTGAGTGCCGATGGATCGTACGAATGCATTCGCTCTTGCGCGAGGGCGTCGATCACACAGGATGCGCCGGCAAGCGCACCCGAAGCAAGCCGGGAGAACGAATTCATGACTTGGGCCTTCCGAAAAGGATAGGCATTTAATATCAGGCGCTCAACAGACCCTTCGCGAGCTGAAACGCAGCGTCCCGAAACGGAGCGCAGGTACACTGATTGCTCACGCTTTGCTGCCACAAGCTGTGTGCTGTCATCGTCTCTCCGGGCATTGCATCGAACCAGTCCACGACATTCATCGCGCATGTTAAACGACCTCTGGTACAAGAACGCGATCGTCTACTGCCTGTCGGTAGGCACTTACATGGATGCGAATGGTGACGGCGTCGGCGATTTTCAGGGCTTGATGCGCCGGCTCGATTACCTGCAGGGCCTCGGCATCACGACGCTCTGGCTGATGCCGTTTCAGCCTTCGCCGTGCCGCGACAACGGCTACGACATTTCCGACTACTACAACGTCGATCCCCGCTATGGCACCCTCGGCGACTTTGCCGAGTTCACGCACGCGTGCCGGCAACGCGGCCTGCGGGTGATGATCGATCTGGTGGTGAACCACACGTCCGATCAGCACGCGTGGTTTCGGAGCGCATGCCGCGATCCGGAGTCGCAGTATCGCGACTGGTACGTGTGGTCGAAGAAGAAGCCTGCGAACGCGACAGCCGGCATTGTGTTCCCGGGCGTGCAGAAATCCACCTGGACTTACGACAAGGAAGCGGGCCTCTGGTATTTCCACCGCTTCTACGACTTCCAGCCCGACCTGAACACGGCGAACCCGCACGTTCAGGCGGAACTGCTGAAGATCATGGGCTTCTGGATCCAGCTCGGGGTATCGGGTTTTCGTATGGACGCCGTGCCCTTCGTGATCGCGACAAAAGGCCCACAGGTGCGGCAGCCCGTCGAGCAGTACGACATGTTGCGGACCTTCCGCGAGTTCCTGCAATGGCGTAAGGGCGATGCGATCATCCTCGCCGAAGCAAACGTTCTGCCCGACACCGACATGCAGTATTTCGGCGACGAGGGCGAGCGTCTGCAGATGATGTTCAACTTCCAGGTCAATCAGGCCACGTTCTACACGATGGCGAGCGCCGACACTGCACCGCTCAGGAAGGCGCTGCGCGTAACGAAGCAGCGCCCGGCGACAGCGCAATGGGGCGTGTTCCTGCGCAATCATGACGAACTTGACCTGGGCCGTCTCACGCCGGAGCAGCGCGAGACCGTATTCGCCGCATTCGGGCCGGCGCCTGACATGCAACTTTACGAGCGTGGCATTCGCCGAAGGCTCGCGCCGATGCTCGACGGCGACCGGCGTCGCCTCGAACTCGCGTATAGCGTGATGCTCACGTCGCCAGGAACGCCGGTCTTTCGTTACGGCGACGAGATCGGCATGGGGGACGATCTACGCCTGCCGGAGCGCGAATGCGCACGCACGCCGATGCAGTGGTCGACCGAGCCGCACGGCGGATTCACGAAGCATCCCAAGCCGGTCGCACGGGTCATTTCAGGCGGCCCATATGGCTTTGAACGCGTGAACGTCGCGAGCCAGCGCCGCGATCCAGATTCGCTGCTCAACTGGATGGAACGCCTGATCCGCATGCGCCGCGAAGTGCCGGAGATCAGCTGGGGCGATTTCTCGATCCTGCGGATATCGCGTAAGGACGTGCTCGGCTTGCGCTACGACTGGCGCAATAACTCGGTGGTGTGTCTGCATAACTTCAGCGCGGCCGCGTGCACGGTCAGTTTCAAAACCGGGACAGGCGATCCAGGCGACGCGCGGCTCGTCAACCTGCTCTCGGATGAACACAGTCAGGCCGATGCAGCCGGACGGCATACAGTGGTGCTCGAGCCCTATGGCTATCGCTGGTATCGCGTGGGAGGTCTCGACTATCTGCTCAAACGTAGCGAGGTCTAGCAGGCCGTCGGTTGAGGCACACGCTGAGCGCGCATGAAGTCGACCGCCTCGCCATCACGAAGCTGGAAGTAGCCTTCCGCCATGTCGCCCGACGTGCCGCGCAACATCCCGCAGGCTGCGTCAGTGCGCGCGGCCATCGCCGGCCGATGAGATCATGAGAAGTACGTGCCCACGCCGCGATTTCCCCGACCTATGCGTCGAACGGCGACCTGATGTCGGTGCCCGCAATAAACCGGGCCAGACGATCTTGCCTTCAATCACACGGCGGGTCGGCGCACTCGCGAGCCGCCCGTCAAGGATCCGCAACACTCCTTATTTTTTGATCGAACGCGTCCACGGCGCGAAGCGGCTCCGGTGCGTTCGGAACCGCGGGACAGAAGTCGGCCGTAAACGGGCGATCATCCATGCGATTTGAACGACCATTGTGGAGCCTTAACGAAACGCCCGTAGCCCATATGCACCGGAGCGAATGTGTGCTGATGCGTCGCGAACTATTGGAGTCAGCACCGGCCAATCCTGATTCGTTGAATGACATCGATGCGGTCTGAGAACGGTGCCGTTTCGGTCTTCGTCTGCTGCATTGGCTGGCCCGCAACGCAGTTCAAGCCGCAAGCAGATAACCGGTCATCGACGGTCGTGCGATCCGGGGCGGAAATACGCACCAGCGGCCGTCGTCGTGCCGAAAGAAAAAGATTGAACGCGAGCCGCCTGGAGCCGATGCCTCGACATGGACGTAAGGCCGCTTGTCTTTCTGCATACGACCAAACTGGACTACATGGATCCGCGAGGTTGGAGCGGGGGCGAGCCACTTTTCGACCAGATAATGCAGGGATTTCTCGGTGGTGTTCATGACCCTCTCCTTCGACCGCGCCCCTCGGTCACGCTGTCGGTAACTCAAGTGCGGCGACAGGAGTACGGTGCGAAGGGGTCATCGCAGAGTAGAGCGAACAAACGATTTATGATAGTTAATGTTTTTAACAATAACGATAGACCAAACGTTATGTATATCGGGTCCAGTAACTCGGGTACTGCTAGCCGTTCCGGCCACGCATGTCTGTCAGATGCACGGAGATGGTCAAGCCGCACGCAGTCTGAGCGCTCGCAGCCTCGCCGTGAGAACCAAGTTAGTACTCTCTCGAAGCATGAGCGGCCTTTCGGCGATAACCACTCCATTACCGCGGAAACCGTCAACTCGGCTGCCGCCGACTTGGGTTGGTTTAGTGCTGGCCATATACATGCGCACGGCGCTGGAGAGTATTGCTGCGGTGCCGAAGCGCTTGTGCGCGACGCAGGCTGCCTGGTCTCATCAGGCTGAAGGCGGCCAGCTATGGCTGTTCGAAGAAATGATGCGATGGCTTGCTTGCCAACACGAGACAGTCGCGATGCCGCCAGGAGCTATCGCGTTGATTTGCATGGAACGCAAACTGATTGCGCTCTCGCTCGCCGGAACCTTGTCATACTCGGCGTGGAGAATTATTCAGAATCGACCTCGTAGTAGTATCGATTTTTGGCTTCGGAAAAAAAGAGAGGCCGGAAAATCTGTAAGGTTCATGACATGGATAATGCCGCCAAAGACGCTGTTGACGCCCGAATTCAGCCGCACCAAGCAATTGCCGAGTTTGCCAGGGTCCTCTGGCACCTGCGCGCAATTCTGGCGATGCTGCTGATAGTTTTCCTCATTTTGTCGGTCGCCATGTATTACGTTGGGGGGGCCGTCGATGCAGCCACGCGCACAC
Source organism: Paraburkholderia sp. RL18-085-BIA-A (assembly GCF_046027075.1). NCBI lineage: Bacteria > Pseudomonadati > Pseudomonadota > Betaproteobacteria > Burkholderiales > Burkholderiaceae > Paraburkholderia > Paraburkholderia sp. RL18-085-BIA-A. Next base: position 4,961 of record NZ_JARESU010000075.1, read on the forward strand.
AATCATCCCTAGGTCAAACTTTTTACTTTTGCGCGGTCACGGCGCTGACCATCGGCTTCGGCGACGTGGTACCGACCACCACGCTTGGTCGAATCGTCGCGATTTTGCTTGGATTTCAGGGCGTGTTGATAGTAGGTGTGGTAACTGGTTCCGCTGTTTATGCTATCCAGGTGGCTGCGCAACGGGCCGGTCTACTACCCCGCTAGGCGCGGATGACCGCTGATCTCCAGTAAGCAGCCGTTGATGTTGGTGACTCAAACGTCCGCAGCCCAATTCGGACGATCCCGGTGGGCGGGGCCCGCCTGCGACTTTTCTGTTGCATTTCGCATTCGGCTTCTGTCGTAGCATTCGCTCGCTCCTGAGCATTGCTCTGCACTCCGCCTCTTCGGATCTAGCGGGTCGCCTCGCCGTCAGTTCTGTTTGACGAAACCAGAATTGACTACAGGTTTATGTAATAGCCGCCCATGGCTCCAATGCATACCATCAATGCAAAGGTAGGACACTGAAGCTCCCCTGGAGTTATCCGTGGCGCGTTGGGACGGATGTCGACACGCTGAAACGCGATTGAGCTTAGCTGTCTTCCCCGTTTAGAGGCGGGTACGGGTGTCATACGCGCGGGCACCGCGTTACCCATCCTCGATCACCCTTTAGAACTCAAGCCGAGCCTTCTTCTGAGGTAAGCCGTTTCCGTTCATGCAGCAGGGCGCTTGCTGGTCGAGCGTCCGTCGAGGTGACTCACGATGGAATCGAAGGCACTTGAACTGTCTTGGGCTTTAGTTTGCCTTCAGTGTGTCATTCCACTCATTCCGATCCAAGCGGATAGTCCTGGTTAGTCTTCCGGGGGAGGGTTCGCGCGGAGACGCGCTCTTGAATTGTCGTCTGCAACATGAGGAGCATGTGAAATGAAACACCTGAGGCTGCGATTCCGATCAACTGACCGCGGGTAAAGCGCGATGAAAACCAGAACGAGCACGCCGTCTTCGAAGGTAGCTATAAACGTAGGCAAGTTCGACCATACGGTCCTCGTGTTGCAGGGTGGCGGCGCGCTCGGCGCGTACCAGGCGGGCGTGTACGCAGGCCTGGCCGAAGTCGGACTCGCACCCGACTGGATTGCCGGCGTGTCGATCGGGGCGATCAACGCGGCGCTGATCGCAGGCAATCCGCCGGAGCGCGGCGTCGAACGGCTGCGTGAATTCTGGGAACGAATGTCAGCGCAGGCGTCGTTCATGCCGCCGGCGTCGCTTGACCCCATGCGGCCACTATTCAACGTCATGAGTGCGGCGTCAGCGGTCACTTTCGGCGTCCCGGGCTTTTTCGTGCCACGCATGCCGCCGCCGTTCATGGCTGCCGACGGCAGCATGGCCGCGTTGAGCTACTACGACACCAAGCCGCTCAGGACAACGCTCGAGGAGCTGGTCGATTTCGATCGGATCAACCGCAAGGAGGTGCGCCTCTCGCTTGGCGCGGTCAGTGTGCGCACCGGTAATTCCGTGTATTTCGACAACTGGAAGATGCGGATCGGCCCCGAACATGTGCTGGCGAGCGGTGCGCTGCCGCCGGGCTTCCCGCCCGTGGAAGTTGACGGCGAACTGTACTGGGACGGCGGCATCGTATCCAATTCGCCGCTGTGGTACGTGGCCGATGAGGATTACAGAATGAGCGCGTTGATTCTGCAGGTCGATGTGTTCAGCGGCGCAGGCGAGTTACCGCGGAACCTGCAGCAGGTGGCAGAGCGCGCGAAGGACATTCAGTATGCGAGCAAGACGCGCTTTAACTCGACTCGCATTAGGGAGCACGAGGAGTTGCGCGCATCACTGCGGCGCGTGCTTGACAAGCTACCACCGGAGATCCGGTCCGATCCCGACGTGCAGCAACTCGCGGCGGTAAGCACTCGGGGGGCGATCGCGCTGGTGCACTTCATCAACCGCCACAACACGCGATCTTCCGACTTCAAGGACTACGAGTTCTCGCGGGCGACCGTGACGGAGCTATGGGAAGGCGGGCATAGCGATGTACGCCGCTCGATTGCCCATCCGCAATGGGGCACTGCGATGGAGCTGGCCCATGGTATTCGCGTCTACGACCTCACCCCTTTAAACACTGTGCAACAGGAGCACACACCATGACCGAAGCCGACGTGAAAGAGCGCGCGTTTGCGATGCCGCTCACGAGTCCCGCGTTTCCGCCGGGTCCGTATCGTTTCGTCGATCGCGAGTTCCTCACCATTACCTATCGGACCGATCCGGACGCATTAGCCGAAGTGATACCCGCCCCGCTGGAGATGACGGATCCCATCGTCAAACTCGAATTTATCCGGATGCCCGATTCGACCGGCTTTGGCGATTACACGGAAAGCGGGCAAGTGATTCCGGTCCGATTCAAGGGACAGTCGGGCAGCTACGTGCACGCGATGTTCCTCGATGACGAAGCGCCGATCGCGGGTGGACGCGAGATCTGGGGCTTTCCCAAGAAACTTGCCTCGCCCGAGTTGCGCGTCGAGAAGGACACGATCGGCGGCATCCTGAGGTACGGCCCGGTCCCGATCGCGCTGGCGACGATGGGTTACAAGCACCGGCCGCTGCCACACGACAAGATCCTCGAGTCGCTATCGATGCCGAACTTTCTGCTCAAGATCATTCCTCACGTGGATGGCACCGCACGCATCTGTGAACTGGTGAGCTACTACTGTGAAAACATCACGATAAAAGGCGCCTGGGAGGGCCCCGCTGCGCTGGAACTGTTCCATCATGCGCTCGCGCCCGTCGCGTCGCTGCCGGTGCGCGAAGTGATTTCCGGTGTGCACATTTTGACGGATCTGACGCTCGGGTTGGGCACTGTCGTCCATGACTATCTTGCCAAGTGAGGAGAGCCAACATGAAACTGCAAGGCAAGTCCGCCATTATCACGGGCGCGGCCAGCGGCATCGGCAAGGAAATCGCCATTACCTACGCACGCGAAGGCGCGAAAGTCGCGATCGCCGACCTTAACCTCGATGCCGCTAACGCGACAGCCGACGAAATCCGTGCCGCGGGCGGTCAGGCGCTCGGCGTCGCCATGGATGTGGCCAACGAGGACGCGGTTAATGCTGGCGTGGCGGCAGCGTTCGCGGCGTTCGGCGGCGTCGATATTCTAGTGAGCAATGCCGGTATCCAGATTGTGCATCCGATCGAGGAATTCGCCTTCGCCGACTGGCAGAAGATGCTCGCGATCCATCTCAACGGAGCCTTCCTCACGACGCGTGCCTGTCTGCGGCACATGTACCAGTCCGGGCGCGGCGGCAGCATCATCTACATTGGGTCGGTGCACTCGAAGGAGGCCTCGCTGCTCAAGGCGCCGTACGTGACCGCCAAGCACGGCCTGATCGGCCTGTCGAAGGTGGTCGCCAAGGAGGGAGCGAAGCACGGCGTGCGCACCAACGTGATCTGTCCGGGCTTTGTGCGCACCCCGCTGGTCGATAAGCAGATTCCGGAGCAGGCGAAGGCGCTGGGCATTTCGGAGGCCGACGTCATCAAGAACGTGATGCTCAAGGAGACCGTCGATGGTGAGTTCACGACGGTACAGGACGTAGCGGAAGCTGCGCTTTTCTTCGCGTCGTTTCCATCCAACGCGCTCACGGGCCAGTCGCTGATTGTGAGCCATGGATGGTTCATGGAATAACCAGGCTCTGGTCACATTTCTATCAATGGCCCGATGGCAGGCGCCGGCGATCCGTGGACGAGATAGCTGCGGGCAAGCTCGTCGTAGCGGGTGGAAATACGACGAAAATGCTTGATCCGATTAGAAAGCCGCTTGATCACATTGCACGTACGATACGAGCCGCGGCGCTCAGTGCGGCGCCGTGCGGTTGTCGCTGGCATCGGCACGAAGATCCGCAACCGCACGTTCCGCGCGAGGGGGATCACCGCCTGACTTAAGAAATGGTGGCACGCCAGATGCAATGGAAGGCTCCCAACGAAGCCGAACTGAAACGCCAGCGCCCGTCTAACCGAGTGCACAAAATTCCAGCTTTACCGTCGCACTTCGATGTCCGTAATTTGTTGACACGCGTGCGCTCGCGCGATCGCGAAAGCAGCAGCAAGCCGCGGCGTACGTCATGCCTGGATATGGCACATCGCGATGCCACGTAATCCGTTTCAAACCAAGGAGAACCCGATGTCGGAACACGTATACAAACTGATCGAACTCACCGGCTCGTCGACGCAATCGAGCGACGACGCTGTGCGAGTGGCGCTAAGCAAAGCGGCCAAGACCCTGCGCAACATGCACTGGTTCGAAGTGACGGAGTCACGCGGACACATTGAGGAGGGCGAGGTCATGCACTGGCAGGTTACGCTAAAGGTCGGGCTGCGCCTGGAGGACTGAGGGGCGTCCGGTAGTCCCGAGCGCTGCGAATTTGCCGCGTTCGGGTGAAGCGTGGCCTTCAAGATGGCGCAATACGCCGCTACCTTTTCGGCGCCCGTGGCGCTCAAAAAAACCAGCGAGAAGGTCGATTGATTGTATTCATCGACGAAACCAGCATCAGTAAGCCGCCCCCATGAGTTCGAACTTAAACGAACTGCATTTCACGGCTCGCACCAAACTCAAAAGCGCACAGCACCGCGCAGGAACACCGCTCCGATGGTAGTCGAATAACCCGTTGATAAGGTGCAGATTCCCCGGACCGCACTTCCCACAGCAGACTGCGAATTGCCCCGTGAGATGAGCCTCGGCGCCAGCGGCGAAAGCCGCGCTTTCCGCATGCCGCATGTAAACCCATACAGTCGAACGATCCCGGCGCTGGGAAACCGTGAATCCATTAAGCGAATCCCGCACCACACCGTACACACGCTTCGCTCCCGCATTTACTTGAAGTCACGACACCGAGGTTGACGAACGAGATCGATGGCCCCCCTCAATGTCGTGGCGATTACACCATTTTTCGTCGCCAGAATCCGTGGCAGTTTGAAGTAGGCGCGATTCGTTGGATGACAGCGATCGTCAAGAACCTGGCTATTCAGCCAATTCAGCCGTTCGCTGTCCGCATTGGTGGCATGGGCCTCGAATAGCTGCCTGCGAAGCAGTTCGATCTCGCTGGCAGCTTGACGAAGGGTACCCGCCGCCTAACCCGTCACGACTTCCGCCAGTGCTCTTAGATGTTCATGATCAACAGACATCGCCAGTTCTCTCATGTACATGCAATACTTCCAGGCCTTCGTCGCCGACCAGGGAGATGATGTCGGGGCGTGCGTTTCATTGCCAGCCGCGTTCGAACATTGGTACCCGTCGCGAATTGGGGCTTTGACGCGTCCATGCTTTCGGTCCTCCCTGTATCGCTCCAGATGCTCGTATAGGGATGAGCCGTGCGTCGGTATGAGGCCATTTATCAGCGGCGGTACGGCAAAGGGAAAGGAGATCTCTACCGAGGTGAAGAGAACAGCGCTTTTGGGGGCCACTGGTCCGCCGGAAGAGCGTGCCGCTCCGGTTCATTGCGATATAGAAGCGGACTCCGGCAGCTACTTTCCGGCCTGACATCGGCACCGGCAGATGTCACTGATGCTGGTATGCATCTCGTGGCTTCGGTATCGCAGGTAGTTTCGCGTATTGAAACGCGGGCATTGCTTTGAGTGCGTCACGCGTCGCCCCGCGCAAAACGAGCTTGCCATCGATGAAATCCAGTTGATCGACGGGAACCGCCACATCGTGACGAGGTATTCCAATGAATCCCCGTGCGTCGATAATGGCATACGAAACCGACTTGTCCGGCGCAACGACGATATCGTAGACCGTGCCTACCTTTTCGCCATCCTCGTTGAATACGGGCTTGCGGAGGATCGAACGCTTGATGCTCCACCCAGAGACGATAGCATCCGCTTCCGTAACCGTTATTCCGATCGGCTGCTGGCCCACCACCTGCGCCGATGCTGCCTGCGCGGTAGCAGCGGCACAAGCGGCAAGGAAAACAGACATTAGCGCTTTTGAAACCATGTTATTTCTCCAAGACGAGTTGCTGAATCGGTTGCTGTGAATTGCCCGGCTGGACGTTCATCCGGCCCGCGGTTACATCGAGGTCCGCAGTGCAATTACCAAGGCATAGTGACTGAATTGAACGGTTCATAGTGCCAGGTTCTTGATGATAGTTGGCGGGGCGAAGGGCGGCTATTACATGAATCTGGAATCAGCCGCGAGGCTATCTGCGCTCGACGCATGTTGAGCAACGAGGACAGGCACCTGGACGTGCCTCGGATTACATAAACATGCAATGTTTTGGCCGAGCACAACGTTATATGTTGTTTCTGTGGGCGCTTGATCAAAGCGCCGCAATAGCTGGCCAAAAGCGCGTATCACCGCCTCCGAAGATGCCGTCTGTGTGGACGGTATGGTGGGTAATTGAATGCGCGGCGGTAGTCATGTGGCATCGCGCCGCGCGTGCCGGCGAAGCTCAACGGAGAACATGCCTGTGACAACTGCGGCGGCGTCGATTGCGCGCTGTGCGATGCGAGGCTTTCATTTTGAGGCAAAAATTAGATGGGTCGGGCTCAGAGGACGATGCCTGTTTAGCGTCGCATTAACGCATTCAAACAGGGTTCACAGATATGAAGAGATTATTTTTCATCCCCATTTTGTCGGCATTGTTCGCGTTTGCCGGTGCGGTCTTCGCGCAGGCCGACGATCAGTCGGATCCGCAGGCGCTGATCAAGACCGCGACGCAGCAGGTGCTCGACGAGGTGCGCACCCGGGCGATCGAGCCGGACGATATCCCCCGCATCATGGATATCGTGAACAGGGACATTCTTCCTTACACCGATTTTCGCCGCACCACCTCGCTCGCGATGGGCCGCTACTGGAGGACGGCGACGCAGGCGCAGCAGCAGCAGGTGGTCGAACAGTTCAAGATTCTCCTGATCCACACGTATTCGGGCGCGATTGGTCAGCTCCGTCCAGACCAACGGATCGACTACCCGCCGATACACATCGCTCCAACCGATACGGACGTGGTGGTGCGCACGATCGCAACCAGGAACGGCGAGCCAGCGGAGATCGACTATCGGCTGTATAAGACCCCCCAAGGCTGGCGCTTATATGACCTGAACGTGCTCGGTGTTTGGCTGATCCAGACATATCGCCAGCAGTTCAGCGACAAGATCCAGCAAAGCGGCGTGGACGGCCTGATCCAGTTTTTCAATGAGCGCAACGAGCAGCTGGCCTCGGACAAGCGCAACTGAACCCGTTGCAAGACGATTGAACGAGCGTCCGGGAAAGACGCTGGACTACGAAGCGCCAGCCGAACTATTCCAGAAAACTATTGCATCGACCGGTTGAATCCGCCCCTTTCAACGGCCGTGAGCGACAGCCACAGGCTTCAGAAGTCCACATCCGCTTGACGTTGGAGTACGGACTTTTTTGTGCGCCCACAATCGGTGCGGACGCACAAAAAGGGCCGTAGTTCGATGCCTTGTGGTCCACGCAGCAGTCCACGCAGCAATATGGTGGACGCTATCCGAAGGCGGGAGCTGATCCGCGAACGCGGTGCCAACTTCGGGCCAGCCCCGGTCGAAAACGGCGGCCAGCGGATCAGCGAGCGCCCGTCGCCAACTGGAAGCGCCACCGGTCGAGATTCTGCGGATGGTCCACCGTCGCTTTCTGTATCTCGCCTCGAATCAGGTGGCAGATGGTGAGCTGTCCCTTGAACGTCTCCAGTATTTGCACGAGCCTCACGCGCTCCGCGTGGCCTGAAAATCCCAAATCGAAATAGATGACGCGGCGCCGCGTGTCCCCGGTCACGAGACTGTCGCCACCGCCGCCGCCCGAACCGCCGGCGATCCCCATCGCCGGCACGTCGCGAATCGCCAACTTCCATGAGAAGCCGTTCTCCGCAATCCACTCCCTCGCATCTTCGTCGCTTTTTATCGCCTGGAGCGCGGCGGGCGGATGGTTGGTTGGGTCCGTCGCCATCAGATACCGGTACGAATGCCAGATCCTGAACGTGTTCGAGGTCGGCTTGAACGCATACATGTCCTTCTCGACTTCGTCGACGAACACCCATTGCTGCGCCAAATGGTCGTACCGGAACCATTCGATGCGCTCGTTCCATTGCAGCACCGGGCTGTCGATGTCCGTACCCGAGAGCATGCCAAACCTGCGTGGCTTCACGTTGATGCGAAAACTCAGATCGAAGTGATGGCCGGCAGGTTCCGTCGAAAGGCGGCCTCCGACCGTCGTAATTCTCTCGTAGGGAATCGACAAGTTTTCGATGGTCATTTTTGCTTTCATCGCATCTCCGGTTTGCGCTCCCTTCATGCGCAAAGAACAACCGGGCAGCGCTTCTTATTCCTTCCGCAACCGCGCGGGAGATTTCAAACGATGTGGAATAGCCCGCGATGACGAAGTGTTGTGTCAGCAGCCAGGGCGAACCAGTCGCCCAGACCAGAATAGGGTCAGACATGCTCAACTCATTCATTTCCCGGCGGCGTCTGTTGGCGGCGGGGTCCAAGGTTTCATTCAGTGTGCTGGTTTCGAAGATTGCGTACGGCGCGAGCGATCTCGACGCCGAGCCGGCCCCAAGCGTGGCGACGAGCGTCGTCCCGGCATTTCTCGGCTCGTCGCCCCAAACGCTGCCGCCATTGCCATGGGCCGAAAATGCGCTCGAACCGACCATTTCGGCGCGCACCATCGGCATTCATCATGGCAAGCACCACCGAGCCTATTTCGACAATCTGCACAAGCTCCTTGCTGGCACGCCGCTCGAAAACGCCTCGCTCGAGCAGATCATCATGCAGTCGCATGACCAGCTCGCGTTAGCGGACGTCTTCAACAACGCCGCGCAAGCATGGAACCATAACTTCTACTGGAATTCGCTGAGCCCGGCGCCGAGTGAGCCGAGCGAGAAGCTTCAGGCGGCGATCGCCAGCAAGTTCGGTTCCGTCGATGGGCTCGCGAGGACGCTCGCCGCGACGTCGGCATCGCAGTTCGGCAGCGGTTGGGGATGGCTTGTGCTCGATCGCGGGGGACTCGCGGTCGTCAAGACGAGCAACGCGGAAACGCCGTTTACGCGCGGACTCGTGCCTCTGCTGACCGTCGATGTATGGGAGCACGCGTACTATCTGGACTATCAGAACCGTAGGCCGGACTATCTGGCCGCGATGGTGTCGCGTCACCTGAACTGGGCGTTCGCCTCGGCCAATCTCGACCGTGTCTGAAGAGGGGCGCGGGCGGATGCAGGCTTTCATCGTATCGGGTCAAAAGGGAGTATCGCCATGATTCGCTTATCACTCCGGATGCGCAATTCGATCAGCGCCGGATGGCTGTTGGCAGTAGTCGGCACGTCGGCCGGCGCCGCGACGATCGACCCGCCCGATGCGCGGGCGCTCCTGAGCGCGACCGCATCCGGCGTCCAGATTTACGCGTGCGAATACGATGCGAATCACACGCTTGGCTGGGTGTTCCGCAGTCCGCGCGCTACCTTGTTCGATACACACGGGACCGCGGTGATCGAGCATTCGGCGGGACCCTCCTGGGAAGCCCCGGACGGCAGCCGGATCGTGGGCCATGTGCTCGCGCAGATGCCGGGTGAAACGCCGGACAGCTTGCCGAACCTGCTGCTGGAAACACGTTCGACGGGCGCGAAGGGAATGTTGAGCGAGGTGCGCTACGTGCAACGCACGAGGGCCACTGGCGGCACCGCGCCAACAGCGACTTGCACGGTCGAACATGCGAGTGGCAGCTCGCCGTACATCGCCACCTATAAATTTTTCAAGTAGCAGGCGCCGGAAGATATCTCCTTGCGTCTCGTGATCAGGCTAATTAATTCGGATAACTACATTTATAAAGTGATGGAATATCGAAAGCCTTCGCGTGTTGTCTTAAGCAAGAGATAAATGAAGCGATTGCCCGAGTTCCATACGCAATGCAGACCATGAAAACTGAATTCATCGCTCATCAGGATTGGACGAGATGGCTGGACGCGCTGTCGGATGAAGCACCGTGCGGACCCGATCTCGAATACGACGCGCGATTCCGCGAACTCGAGGAAGCCGTCAGCGGACGCCCCGAAGCGGAATACGGCGACACGCTCGTCGCCGCCGTCCCGCCCGACTGGGAAGCGGCGGAGGCCTTGTGCGTCGAGTTGATGGCGCGCACGCGAGACCTGCGCGTCGTCGCGTGGCTTGCGCGAGCGCGGCTTGCTCGCGAGGGAATTGCCGGGCTCGCGGACGGCCTCGCCCTCGCCGCGACGCTGCTCGATCGCAACTGGGACCACGTGCATCCGCAGCTCGATGCGGGCGACGGCAACGATCCGACCGTGCGGATCAACGCACTCGCCGCATTCGTGGATGCGACCGGTCTGCTCGCCGGTCTCATGGATTCCCGGCTCGTGCCGCATGCCGTGCCTGTCACCTTGCGCGAGTGGTCGTATGCGAACGGCGAGTCCGTTGCCCCCGGCGGGCGCGTGGTCACGAGCCTCGCGGAGATCGAAGCGGCCACCGCTTCGGCCCCCGAAGAAGCGATGCGCGCGAAGGCAGCATGCGACAAGGCGCTCGCCAACGCCGAGTTGCTCGAAACGGTGTTGACGCAGCGCGTGGGGGTGACGCAGGCACTCGAACTGCACGCGCTCAAGACCATGCTTCGCCGTGCGGGAGCACTGCTGAGCGAATGCCTGAAGAAGCAGGGCGTCGCGCCGGACGTGCCCGCACCGGCGCTCGATCGCGTTATCGAAGCGCGCCCTATGGCGGCGCGTGACGTCATCTCGAGCCGCGCCGACGTCGCCGCGACGCTGGACCGTCTGTGCGCGTATTACGCCGCGCACGAGCCCGCGAGCCCCGTGCCTCTGCTTCTTGTACGCGCGCGCGGGCTGATCGACAAGTCGTTCGTCGATCTGCTCAAGGAACTCGCGCCGGAGGGACTCGCGCAATTGACTCAGGTGATCGGAACGAGGGCCGCTGGTTTGTCGGCCAACTGATTCGATCGCGCGGTATCACATCGTTTTCACCGAGGAGGATTGCAGCATGGCCAAGGAAAGCAGTCAGAAGTTTATTGCGCGCAATCGCGCGCCGCGCGTGCAGATCGAATACGACGTCGAAGTCTATGGCTCGGAGAAGAAGGTCAACCTTCCTTTCGTCATGGGCGTGCTGTCGGACTTGTCGGGTCAGCCGCAAGAGCCGCTGTCACCGGTTGCCGAGCGCAAGTTCGTCGAGATCGATATCGACAACTTCGACGAACGGCTGCGCTCGATGAAGCCGCGTGTCGCAATGCACGTCGAGAACACGCTGACGGGTGAGGGAAAGATGGGCGTCGACATGACCTTCGAGAGCATGGACGACTTCTCGCCGGCTGCGATCGCCCGCAAGGTCGAGCCGCTTGCGAAGCTGCTCGAGGCGCGCAGCCAGCTTCAGAACCTGCTCACCTACATGGATGGCAAGACCGACGCCGAGAAGCTCGTCGGCCAGCTGCTCGAAGACCCCGCGCTGTTGAGCGCGCTCGCTGCCCAGCCGAAGCCGCAAACGGGCGAAACCGACGATTCGGAATAAAGGAGCCACGATGGCAGACGACACCAACCTGGAGCAATCCACGAACGCGCAGCAGCCGGCCGGGCAGCAGTTCGACGACGCCAGTTCATCCGGCGAATTTCAACAGCTGCTGCAAAAGGCGTTTCGCCCACGCACCGACAAGGCTCGCGAGGCCGTCGAGAACGCAGTGCGCACTCTCGCGGAGCAGGCATTGCTCGACACGCGGTTGGTGTCGGACGATGCGCTTGCGAGCATCGAATCGCTGATAGCGAAGATCGATGAAAAGCTCAGCGCGCAGATCAACGTGATCCTCCACACCGAGGAATTCCAGAAGCTGGAGAGCGCATGGCGCGGCCTGCACTATCTGGTGACGAACACGGAAAGCGACGAAACCCTGAAGTTGCGGGTGATGAACATCTCGAAGGTCGATCTGCATCGCTCGTTGCGCAAATACAAAGGCGTGGCGTGGGATCAGAGCCCGCTCTTCAAGAAGCTCTACGAAGAGGAGTACGGCCAGTTCGGCGGCGAGCCGTACGGCGCGCTGGTCGCGGACTACTATTTCGACAACAGTGCCCCCGATGTCGATTTCCTGACCCAGATGGGCAAGATTTCCGCGGCGGCGCATGCGCCGTTCATCGCGGGCGCGGACCCCGCGGTGATGCTGATGGATTCATGGCAGGAACTCGCCAATCCGCGCGATCTGACGAAGATATTCCAGACGCCCGAGCACGCCGCGTGGCGCTCGCTGCGCGACTCCGAAGATTCGCGCTACATCGGCCTCGCCATGCCGCGCTTTCTCGCGCGCTTGCCGTATGGAGCAAAGACCAGTCCGGTCGAGGAATTCGACTTCGAGGAAGACACCGCGGGCTCCGATGCGTCAAGGTACGCGTGGTCGAATGCCGCGTATGCGATGGCGGTCAACATCAACCGCTCTTTCAAGATCTATGGCTGGTGCTCGCGCATTCGCGGCATCGAGTCGGGCGGGGCGGTGGAGAACTTGCCGGTGCATGCATTCCCCACCGATGACGGCGGCGTCGACATGAAATGCCCGACCGAAATAGCAATCAGCGACCGGCGCGAAGCTGAGCTGGCGAAGAATGGGTTCATGCCGCTCATTCACAAGAAGAACTCGGATTTTGCGGCCTTCATCGGCGCGCAGTCGCTGAACAGGCCGATCGAATATGAAGATCCGGATGCGACCGCAAACGCGAATCTGGCCGCGAGATTGCCTTACCTCTTCGCGTGCAGCCGTTTCGCGCATTACCTCAAATGCATCGCGCGCGACAAGGTCGGCAGCTTCAAGGAAAAAGACGACATGCAGCGCTGGTTGCAGGACTGGATTCTTCAGTACGTCGACGGCGACCCCGCGAACTCGTCCGAAGAGACCAAGGCCCGTCGTCCGCTCGCGGCGGCGGAAGTCGTGGTCGAGGAAGTCGAAGGCAATCCGGGTTACTACACGGCGAAATTCTTTCTGCGTCCGCACTATCAGCTCGAAGGGCTGACCGTGTCGTTGCGGCTCGTCTCGAAGCTGCCGTCGGCGAAGGCCGCCTGACGCGCACGATTTTCTCCACCACAGTTATCTACATAGGGATACATCATGGCAGTCGATATTTTTCTGGACCTGGGCACCGTCAAGGGCGAATCGCTCGATTCCACTCATAAGGACGAAATCGACGTGCTCTCATGGAGCTGGGGTCTGTCCCAGTCGGGCACGATGCATCTGGGCACGGGTGGCGGAGGCGGCAAGGTGGCGGTCCACGATCTGTCGATCACCAAGTACACCGATCGGGCCACGCCGTCGATCATCACGGCCTGTTCGACCGGCAAGCATTTCCCAACCGGCAAGCTCACAGTGCGCAAAGCCGGCGGCACGAAGCCGCTCGAGTACTACACGATCGAAATGGACAAGGTTTTGGTGACGAACTATTCGACCGGCGGATCGGATGGCGAGGACCGCTTCACCGAAACTGTGACGCTCAATTTCGAGAAGTTCCACGTGACTTATCAGCAGCAGGACCCGACTTCGGGCTCGGCGCTCGGCGGTGTCGTCGAGAGCAAGTGGAACATCCCGGCGAACGCGACGGCGTGAGCGAACCATGCGCCTGAAAAATGCCGAACGTGTTCAGCCTTCCTTGCTGGAGAGGCTGACCGACCACGAGCCCGACGCCACGCGCGAAGTGCGCGAGCACCGGTCGAGTTCGGCGCGCTCGCTGCGCGAGAGCGTCATGCGGGATCTCGGCTGGCTGCTCAATGCGCAGGGAATCGCGTCGTCGCAGGATGTCGCGCCCTATCGGGGCGTCGCGGAGTCGGTGCTGAATTTCGGCTTTTCCGACCTCGCGGGCAAGAGCGCATCGAATGTCGATGTCGGTCGGATCGAACGCCTGATGGCCGACTCGATCCGCGCGTTCGAGCCACGCATTCTGCCAGGCACGCTGCGCGTGCGTGCGATCCAGGCGGGCGAAACGAGCGGCCAGCACAACGCGATCACGTTCATTGTCGAAGGCGATCTTCATGCGCATCCCGTGCCGGAGCGCCTCTATCTACGCACGGAACTCGATCTCGAAGCGGGCAAGGTCGAGGTCTCGGAAGGGGCGCGCGCGTGACGAAGCCAGCGAGTCGTTGCATCGAAGCCATACCAGGGAATGCCACGTCATGAACCCAGACCTGATTCAGCACTACAGCGAGGAGCTTCAGCACGTTCGCGAGATGGGGGGCGAGTTCGCGAAGGCGTTCCCGAAGATCGCGAGCCGGCTCGGGCTGGAAGGCTTCGAGTGCGCCGATCCCTACGTGGAGCGGTTGCTGGAAGGCTTCGGCTTTCTCGCCGCGCGCGTGCAGATGAAGATCGCCGCCGAGTTCCCGCGTTTCACGCAGCATCTGGCCGAGTTGGTCTACCCGCATTACCTCGCGCCCACGCCGGCGATGACAGTCGTCGAAATGCGGCCCGACATGACGCATCCCGCTCTCGCGGACGGCGTGGTGATTCCGCGCGGCACGGCGCTGTTCGCGAGGCTCGACGCAGAGCGCTCTACGCGTTGCGAGTTCCGCACCGCGCATGCGCTCACGCTGTCTCCGATCGAGCTGGTCGAGGCACGCCTCTTTACGCACAGCGGCGCGCTGCCCGGCGTCGAGACAAGGCTGCCGCATGGCGTGAAGGCCGGCCTGCGCCTGAAGCTGCGCGCGTTGAACAAGCTGAAAATCCGCGACCTCGCGGTCGATCATCTGCCGATCCATCTGCGCGGCGGCGAAGGTCTGGCCGCGCGGCTGTATGAATTGCTGCTCGGCTCGACGCTCGGCGTGGCGCTGCCCGACGCGGTATTGCCGCCCTCGGCCCTGCGCCCGCTCGGATTCTCCGACGACGAAGCCTTGCTGCCCGTGAGCGAGCAGTCGTTTCCCGGCTATCGCCTGCTACAGGAGTATTTTGCGTTTGCGCAGCGCTTCATGTTCATCGGCATCGACGGGTTGCGCACGCATTTCCAGCGTTGCGAGCGCGATGAAATCGAGTTGATCGTGCTGCTGTCGAAGATCGATCCGGCACTCGAACAGCTCGTCGACGAGACCAGTTTCGCGCTGCATTGCACGCCAGCGATCAACCTGTTCGCGCGGCGCACCGATCGCATTGCGGTCACGGGTGAGGAATTCGAGCACCACGTCGTCGTGGATCGCACGCGCCCGAGGGACTTCGAGGTGTACCGGGTGGAAAGCGTCACCGGCTATCGGTCCGGAGGCGGCGGGCAGATCGAGTTTCAGCCGTTCTATCGGGCGCGGGATCTGGGGGGCGACGAGTCCGGGCACGCCTTCTATCAGGTACGGCGCGAAAAGCGGCTGCTTGCCGCGCAGCAGGGCGAGCGTGGCGGCCGCTCTTCCTATACGGGCAGCGAAACCTATCTCGCGCTGGTCGATACGCACGATGCGCCGTATCCGGCCGAGCTTCACCAGCTGGGCCTGAGCGTGCTGTGCACGAACCGCGACCTGACCCTGACCATGCCGCGCGGACAGAGCGAGACGGACTTCACGCTCGAACTCGAAGCCCCCGTGTCGAGCGTGCGATGCATCGGCGGTCCTAGCCGTCCGCTGCCGACGTATGCGGAAGGACCGGTCGCGTGGCGTTTGTTGAGCCATCTCTCGCTCAACTACGCATCTCTCGTGGACCATGCCGACGGCAGCGGCGCGCGCGCCATGCGCGACCTCCTCGGGCTGTACGCGCCCACCGGCGACAGCGCGGCGGCGCGGCAGATCGACAGCTTGCGCTCCCTCCGCTCGACGCCGGTCACGCGGCGCCTGCCTTCGCGAGGACCGATCGTGTTCGGCCGCGGCCTCGCGATCGAGGTGCTGCTCGACGAGAACGGTTTCGAAGGCGCGGGCGCGTTCCTGTTCGGCGCGGTGCTCGCGCGGTTTTTCACGCAGTACGTGTCGATGAACTCATTCACCGAAACGGTCGTAGCCAGTGCGACGCGCGGTGAGCTGATGCGCTGGGCGCCAGGGAGCGGGCAATGCCGGACGCTCTGACCCTGCTCGAACGCTTCTCGACCGATGCGAACCGCTTCGACTTCTTTCAGGCGGTACGTCTGGTGGAATGTGCGTATCCCGGCTTGCCGCGCGTCGGTTCGTCGCTGCGTCCGCGCGAAGATGCCGTGCGCTTCGGACAGGAACCCGAACTGATCTTCTTCCCGACCACGCTGCGCCATTTCAAGGCCATGGGCGAGACCGCGCCGAAGCTCGTCGTCAATTTCTTCGGTTTGCTCGGACCGAACGGCCCGATGCCCACGCACCTGACCGAGTACGTTCGCGATCGCGCGCGCAATGCCGGCGATCCTACCTTCGCGCGTTTTCTCGACGTCTTTCATCATCGGATGGCGTCGCTGTTCTATCGCGCGTGGGCGGTGGCGCAGCCGGTCGTGAGCCTTGATCGCGACAACGGCGACCGCTTCTCCGCCTATGTCGGCACGGCCTTCGGTCTGGGCGAGCCCGCGCTGCGCAACCGCGACACCGTGCCCGATTTCGCCAAGCTGCACTTCGCGGGACTGCTCGCGGGCGGGACGCGCCATGCGGCGGGATTGCGGCTCGTTCTGGCGCGCTTCTTCGGGCTGCCGGTCGACGTGCTCGAAAACGTCGGCCACTGGATGACTTTGCCCGCGACGTCGACGAGCCGTCTGGGTGCGCGCGACGAAAGCGCACGACTGGGTGTCGGCACCATGCTCGGCGCGCGCGTCTTCGACCGGCAGCACAAGTTTCGCGTGGTGCTCGGGCCGCTCTCCATGCGCGACTATCAGCGCTTCCTTCCGGGCGGCGCGAGCCTCGCGCGCCTCGCCGACTGGGTGCGTCTCTACGTGCGCGATCCGCTCGACTGGGACGTCAATCTCCAGTTGCGGCAGTCCGACGTGCCGCGTCTGTCGCTCGGCCGCCATCAGCGTCTGGGCTACACCACCTGGCTGCATGCTCGCGCGGCGACTTCCGACGCGAGGCAGCTGATGCTCAAACCACCCGCCTCACATCACGCAAAGGACTAGTGCAATGGCAGACATCAGCCGCGCCGTCATGTTCGGCAAACTCGACACGCTCAGCTTTCGCGCGATGGAAAGCGCGACCACGTTCTGCCGGCTTCGCGGCAACCCCTATGTGGAGTTCGTGCACTGGCTGCATCAGCTGTTGCAGTTGCCGGATTCGGACCTGCATCGCGTGATCCGGCATTTCGGCGTCGAGGTCGCCCTGCTCGCGCGCGACCTGACCAATGCGCTCGATCGTCTGCCGCGCGGCTCGACGTCGATCACGGATATCTCGTCGCAACTGGAGGAAGCCGTCGAGCGCGGGTGGGTCTATGGCTCGCTGCTCTTCGACGCGCAGAAGGTCCGCAGTGCGCATGTGCTGATCGGGGCGCTGCAGACGCCTGCATTGCGTAACGCGCTACGCGGCATCTCGCGCGAGTTCGATCGTGTGAAGCTCGATGAACTCGCCGACGATTTCACGAGCGTGCTGCACGGTTCGCCGGAAGCGGCGCTCGAGCCCGTCGTGACGCGCCCGCCGAACACGTCGTCTGTCACGCAGGACGCCTTGCAGCGCTTCACGATCGACCTGACGGAAGAAGCGCGCGCGGGCAAGCTCGACCCGATCGTCGGCCGCGACGACGAGATTCGTCAGGTGATCGACATCCTCATGCGCCGCCGGCAGAACAATCCGCTTCTGGCGGGCGAGGCCGGGGTGGGCAAGACGGCCGTGGTGGAAGGTCTCGCGCATCGCATCGTGGCGGGTGACGTGCCGCCCGCGCTGCGCGATGTGACGCTGCGTACGCTCGATGTCGCGCTGCTCCAGGCCGGCGCGGGCGTGAAGGGCGAGTTCGAAGCGCGCTTGCGCCAGGTGCTGGAGGAAGTGCAGTCGGCCGAGCGGGCGGTGATCCTCTTCATCGACGAAGCCCACACATTGATCGGCGCGGGCGGCGCGGCCGGCACGGGCGACGCCGCGAACCTGCTGAAGCCGGCGCTCGCGCGCGGCAGCGTGCGCACGATCGCGGCGACGACGTGGTCGGAGTATCGGCGGCACATCGAAAAGGACCCGGCGCTCACGCGGCGTTTTCAGGTCGTGCAGGTCCGCGAGCCCGACGAGGCGCGCGCGGTGACGATGATGCGCGGCATCGCGCTCGCGCTGGAGGCGCATCACGGCGTGCAGATTCTCGACGAGGCCGTTGAGGCGGCCGTGCGGCTGTCGCATCGGTATCTTCCCGCGCGGCAGTTGCCCGACAAGTCCGTGAGCCTGCTCGATACGGCATGCGCTCGCGTCGCGGTCAGCCAGCACGCCACGCCGCCGGAGGTGGACGACGCCCGCAAGCGCATCGAGGCGCTGAAGACGGAACTCGAAGTGATCGCGCGCGAGGCTGCAATCGGCATCGACACCACGGCGCGTCACGAGACCGCCTCGGCTGCGCTACAGCGCGAAACGGAGCGCCTCGCCGAACTCGATGCGCGCTGGCGCATCGAGCTGGAGATGGTGAAGGACATCCTTGCACGCCGCGCCCGGCTTCGCGATGGCGCGCCCGATGCCGATCTCGCCGCGCTGCGCGAGCAGCAAGCGCTCCTCGCGCAGCATCAAGGCGACTCGCCGCTGATTCTGCCGGGCGTCGATCGTCACGCGGTGGCGGCGGTCGTTCAGGACTGGACGGGCGTTCCGGTGCTGAACATGCTGAAGAACGAATTGGGGAATGTGTTGCGGCTGAACGAACTGCTCGATGGCCGCATCGTCGGCCAGCAGCATGCGACGCAGATGATCGCCCGGCGGGTGCAGACTTCCCGCGCGGGACTGGACAATCCCGACAAGCCCGTGGGCGTCTTTCTGCTCGCGGGCACGTCCGGCGTCGGCAAGACCGAGACCGCGCTGGCGCTGGCCGAGGTGTTGTATGGCGGCGAGCAGAATCTGATCACGATCAACATGAGCGAGTATCAGGAGGCGCACACGGTTTCGTTGTTGAAGGGCGCGCCGCCCGGCTACGTCGGCTTCGGCGAAGGCGGCGTGCTGACCGAAGCCGTGCGCCGCCGCCCGCACAGCGTCGTGCTGCTCGATGAAGTCGAGAAGGCGCATCCCGACGTCCACGAACTGTTCTTTCAGGTCTTCGACAAAGGCCGGATGGACGACAGCGAAGGCCGCTCCATCGACTTTCGCAACACGCTGATCCTGTTGACCACCAACGCGGGCACCGACTGCATCGCCGAGCTGTGCCGCGATCCGCTCGATTGGCCGCCGATGGAAGTCATCGAACAGGAGCTGCACGCGCAATTGCTGCACACGTTTCCGCCCGCCTTGCTCGGGCGCATGGTGACGATCCCGTATTACCCGCTCTCCGACGACATGCTGCGCGCGATCATCCGCCTGCAACTCGGGCGCGTGGCCGAACGGGTGACGCGCACGCATCAGGTGCCGTTCACCTACGACGAAGCCGTCGTTGCACAGATTGCGTTGCGTTGCACGCGCCTCGAAAGCGGCGGCCGCATGATCGACGCGATTCTGACCAACAGCGTGCTGCCGCGCATCAGCACGGAGTTCCTGGCGCGCGTGATCGACGGCAGGACGCTCGCGCGCGTGCACGTGGGCGTCGAGGAAGAGGAGTTCACCTATGTCTTCGACTAGCACGCGCCATGTGCGCATGCAGTGTGCGCCGCTCGGCGACGACGCCGTCTTTCTGCGGATGTCCGCGAGCGAAGCCCTGGGCCGCCTAAGCCGCTTCGAGCTCGCGTTCCTCAGCACACGCAACGATATCGATCCGGGCGCGGTGCTGGGGGAGAACCTGTCCGTCACGCTCGACTATCCCGCCGGCGGCGAACGCCAGTTCAACGGCATCGTGACGACGCTGCGTCTGATCGCGCCAGGCGACACCACCCGCAACCGCATGGCGCGCTACGACGCCGTCGTGCATCCGCGGCTTTGGCTGCTCACGCAGGCATCGCACAGACGGTTCTTCCATGAGCGCACGGTCCCGCAAATCGTCGCGCAGGTGCTGGAGTCGTTCGACATCGACTTTCGCAATGCGTGCACGGCGAACTATGCGGCGCTCGAGCATTGCGCGCAGTACCGCGAAACCGATTTCGACTTCGTCAGCCGGCTCATGGAGCGCGAAGGCATCCACTATTTCTTCGAGCATGTGGGTGGTAAGCACACGCTCGTGCTCACGGATTCGAGCGCCGAGCATCGCCCGATTGCACACTACGAGTCGATTCCGTTTCAGGCCTGGGATACCCCGGAGCAGGATGAAGAATGCGTGTACCGCTGGATGTCGGGTGCGACGCTTCAGACCGGCCGCTACGAAGTGAACGATTACGACTTCGAGAAGGCCTCGGTCAGCAACAGCGAAGGGTTGGTCGCGCGCGCGACGCGCAGTGCGCCCTTCGATCCGCCGCGCTATCTGATGCAGGAGCATCTGACGGGGCACGTCAAGGCGGCCGATGGAGAGCGGCTTGCCCGCGTCAACGTCGAGGTTCACCAGGCGCAGAACGACGCTATCGAAGGGCGCTCCACGTCGCGCGGCATCGCGGCGGGTGGACTCTTCCGGCTGCGGGATCATCCGGGCAGCGCGCAGAACCGCCAGTATCTCGTGATCGAGAATCGCGCCGAGATCGTTTCGGACGCGTATGTGTCGACGAGCGATTCCACACTGCCGATCTTCGATTGCAGCTTCCGCGCGATTCGCAGCGACAACACGTTCCGCTCCCCGATGACCACGCCGGTTCCGCGCGTGGCGGGACTGCAGACGGCCGTCGTGATCGGTGCGCCGGGCGAAGAGATCCTCACGGATCAGTACGGTCGTGTGAAGGTGCAGTTTCACTGGGAGCAGCTCGCGCAGCCGGACGGCGCGAACCCGCTCGACCGGTGCTGGGTGCGCGTCGCGCAAAGCTGGGCCAACCGGCGCTGGGGCGCGATGTTCCTGCCGCGCGTCGGGCAAGAGGTGCTGGTCGAGTTCATCGAGGGCGATCCGGACCGACCGCTCATCACGGGCGCGGTCTACAACTCGACGAACATGCCGCCGTACGAGCTTCCCGCCGAAAGCGCGGTATCGACGTTCAAGAGCCAGTCCACCAAGGGCGGAAACGGCTACAACGAGGTGCGCTTGGACGACCGCAAGGGCGACGAACAGTTGTTCTTCCACGCCGAACGCGATCATGAGACCTGGGTCCGGCACGACGCGTTGATGAACGTATCCGGCCAGCGCCACGTGCGCATCGGCGGCGACGAATTCCGCGAGACGCGCGGCACGCGCAACGACGCAGTGCGCGGCAGTAGCAGGTTCAGCGTGCTCGGCAGCGTGTCGGCCGCGACCATGACCACGCACAACCAGTTCGTCGGCGAAGCCTATGCGCTCGACGCGGGCATGGCGGTGCAGATCAAGGCGGGCGCGGCGGTCGAGATCGAGTCGAGCGCGACCATCGCGTTGCGGGCGGGGGCGTCGTACATACTCATCGGTCCCGAAACGATCGAGATGTCGAGCTTGCCGATTCCGCTCGGCCCCGGCGTTCCCCCTGTGCCGCTCACGACGCCGCCGCCGGCGCCCACGCCGCCGCGCGACGCTGACGACGGCACGCGCAAGGTCCGCAAATAGGAGAGCCCGATGACACTGACATTGACGGTGCAAAGCGGCGAGGGCGCGTCGCCGAACACTATCGAGATCGAAGGCGAGAGCGCCACGATCGGCCGCGCGCCGGATTGCACGATGGTCCTGAACGACGCGCAACGCGGCATCTCGCGCATCCAGGCGCGCATCGAGAGGCGTGAGAACGCGTACGTGCTCGTCGATGCGGGCAGCAATCCGACGCTGCTCAACGATCGCGTGCTGGACGGCACGCACGAGGCGCAGCTGAAGGAGGGCGACCGGTTGAGGATCGGCGTGTACACGCTTGTCGTGTCGGCATGCTTCGAGCCGGGCGGCGGCTTTGCGGTCGACGAAACCCTCATGACGCGGCCGTCACCCGACGCGCGGCCGTCCGCGAGTTCGCGGAGCATGCCCGGCACACCGGAGTTCGAAGCGCCGCCGCCCGTCCCCCTGATTCCCGATGACTGGAACGGACCGCACGATACGGCGCCGTCGGATGGAGCGAACGCCTTTTTTCTGCCGGACCCGCTGGCCGCGACACCGCTCCTGCGCGAGCCCGGACACTTCCGCGGCGACGCCGATCAGGCACTGATCGACGCGCTCAGTCCCGCTGATCCGCTGCGCGAACTCGGCGCGCGCGCAGCGGGCAAGCCCGCGCCGTTGTCGCGCAGCTTCGAGCATGTGTCGCCCGAACAGGCTGTGTCGGCGATGCCCGCGGTGCCCATAGTGCGCGCGGTGCCCGCAGTGCCGAAGTCGTCTTCGCCCCCGCGGGATCACGATATGCCCGGCCTGCCTTTGCCGGATCCTGAACTCATGTCGATACCATCGCGCCCGGCGGTTCACGAAGCGCGCGAGCGCCGCGAACCGAACGCGGCCCCGCACGCCGCGCCGCGCGCCGATCACGCCGCGCCGCACGCCGATCACGCCCATCACGCCGCGCCGCACGCCGATCACGCCGCGCTGCTCGATGCGCTGATCGAGGGCCTCGCGATCGAACCCGACGCCGTGAGCCACGTCGAGCCGGCGGACCTTGCGCGTCTCGCCGGCGCGATGCTGCGCGAAGCGACGCAAGGCGCCATGGCGGCTTTGCGCTCGCGCGCCATGACCAAGCGCGAGACGCGCATGGCGATGACGATGATCGAAGAGCGCGACAACAATCCGCTCAAGTTTTTCCCCGATCCCGATCGGGCGCTCGCGCAAATGCTCGGCGCGCGCGACAGCGGTTATCTGCCGCCCCAGGAGGCCATGCGTGCGGCGTTCCGCGATATCCAGGCGCACGAACTCGCGATGGTCGCGGGCATGCGCGCGGCGCTCGCCCACGCGATGGAGCGCGTCGATCCGAAGGCCATCGAGCGTTCGCTCGATCCGCCGGGCCGTCTCGAAGCACTCCTCGGCAATCGCCGCGCGCGCTTGTGGCAGCGCTTCGTCGAGACATGGGAGCACGTGGCGCGCGACGCGGGCGACGATCTCCAGCGCAGCTTCGGCGAACCGTTCGGCCGTGCCTATCAGGCGCAGCTCGACGCACTGCAATCCTCAAAGAACTGACGCCATGTACTGGAACAACAAGGTTATCTGGTCGGAGGGCATGTTCCTTCAGCCG
Organism: Paraburkholderia sp. RL18-085-BIA-A; assembly: GCF_046027075.1. Classification (NCBI taxonomy): domain Bacteria; kingdom Pseudomonadati; phylum Pseudomonadota; class Betaproteobacteria; order Burkholderiales; family Burkholderiaceae; genus Paraburkholderia; species Paraburkholderia sp. RL18-085-BIA-A. Next base: position 28,107 of record NZ_JARESU010000075.1, read on the forward strand.
CAGCATCTGCAGCAGCACGACCGGCACATCGAGACGCAGCTCGAAGGCCGCGCGGGCGGCCTGCGCGCGTATGGCTGGGGCTTCACGAAACTCGCTATCGACGAAGCGCTGCTGAAGCTCGGCAAGCTCGCGCTGCACTCGGCAGCGGGCGTGTTGCCCGACGGCACGCCGTTCAACCTGCCTGCCGACGGCGAGCTGCCCATGCCGCTCGATATTCCGGAAGGCACGTCGAACCAGCTGGTCGTGCTGGCGTTGCCGGTGCGTCGGCCGGGTGCGCCGGAGTCCGGCGGTCCCGACAGCGTGGAGAATCTCGCCCGCTACGGCGCCGACGATTTCGAGGTCCACGACAGCAACGACCCGGATGCGCTCGCCACGCTATTGCAGATCGGCAAGCTGCGCCTGCGTCTCGCGCTCGAACCGGACGTGGCGCACGCACACGCGTATGCGGGTGTCGCGCGCGTGACCGAACGCCTGAGCGACTCGCGCATCCTGCTCGACGGCGACTATTGCCCGCCGTGCCTCGACTATCGCGTCGCCGACGGGCTCGCGCGTTTCGCGGTGGAGCTGAACGGTCTCCTGCAGCAACGCGGCGAAGCGCTCGCAGGCAGGCTTGCGCAGCCCGACGGCGCGGGCATGGCGGAGATCTCGGACTTCCTGCTGCTGCAGATCGTCAATCGCGCGCAGCCGCTCATCGCGCATTTCGGCGCGATGAGTGGCCTGCATCCCGAAACGCTGTATCAGGCGAGCGTGGCGCTCGCCGGCGAACTCGCGACCTTCAGTCAGCGCGAGCGGCGGCCGCCTTCGTTTCCGGCGTACCGTCACGAGCGCCTGAAGGAGACCTTCGCGCCGGTGATCGACGCCTTGCGACTGGCGTTGAGCCGCGTGGCGGACCCGCAGGTCGTGTCGATCCCGCTCGAGGAGCGCAGATATGGCTTGCGCGTGGCGCAGGTCGCGGACCGGTCGCTCTTCACGAGCGCGACGTTCGTACTCGCCGTACGCGCGCAGGTGCCCACCGAGACGCTGCTCTCGGCGTTCGGCAGCCAGGTGAAGATCGGCAGCATCGAGAAGATCCGCGATCTCGTCAACCTGCAGTTGCCCGGCATTGGGCTGCGCGCGCTGCCAGTGGCCCCGCGGCAATTGCCGTTTCACGCGGGCTACACCTATTTCGAGCTCGACGACAAGAGTGATGCCTGGGCTTCGCTCGGCTCGTCGGCCGGCATGGCGCTGCACGTGGCGGGCGAATTCCCCGGGCTCGCGATGGAATGCTGGGCCATTCGCCGCTGACCGTGCCGGCGACGGCCACGCCCATGACGCCACGCCGTCCGAAGGCGGCGCAACAAGGACTCTGCCATGACCAACGACACCGATCCGACGCTTGACGACGCGGATTATCTCGACGCCGCGCGCACCATCAGAATGCCGACGCCGGGCCGCGGGCGCGAGTCCAGAAAAGCGGATGCGGGGCCGCAGGGAAGGCCGGGCGCGCTCACGCCACTCGATGTCTCTGTCGCCGGGCGCAATCCGCTGCTGCGGGCGGCCAATCCGCTCCTTGAACTCGCGCTGCCGCTGCGGCGGCTCACGACTCATCCGGACCTCGACGCATTGCGCACGCAGCTGATCCAGATGATGCGCCGCTTCGAAGCCGACGGCCGTTCGTTCGGCGTGCCCGATGCGCAACTCGGCCCCGCGCGCTATTGCCTGTGCACGTTCATCGACGAAGCGATCGCGGCGACGCCGTGGGGCGCGGGCGTGTGGGGCCGGCGCAGCCTGCTCGTGACGTTTCATAACGAAGCGTCGGGTGGCGAACGGCTCTTCGTGATCCTGCAGCGCCTCGTGCAGACGCCGGCGGTCGACATCGACCTGCTCGAGTTGATCTATGTGATGCTCGCGCTCGGCTTCGACGGACGCTACCGGCTGATCGACGGCGGCAAGACGCAGCTCGACGTGATCCGCGAACGTCTCGAGCAGGTGATTCGCACGCAGCGCGGCACCATCGAACGCGCGCTCTCGCCGCACTGGCAGCCCGCGGCGCGCGAGCGCAAGCGGCTGCTGCAGTTCGTGCCGCTGTGGGTCGCGTTGGCGCTCGCCGGGCTCGTTCTGATGGCGACGAGCCTCCTGCTCGGCATTCGCATCAACGACTTCTCCGACCCGGTCTTCGCCTCGATGCGCGCGATTCGCGTCGCGCCCGCGCCGGTGCTGGCGGCGAAGACGAGCGCCGCGCCCAGGCTCGCGGCGGCGCTCGCCGGCTTCCTTGCGCCGGAGATCGCGCAAGGCCTTGTGTCGGTCGGCGAGTCCGCCGACCGGACCACCGTGACGATCAATAACTCCGCCGAAGGCACGCAGCTCTTTGCATCGGGCAGCGCGGAGCTCGACGCGCACTTCGCGCCGTTGATGCAGCGCATCGCGCAGGCCTTGCAGGACAAGCCCGGCAACGTCGTCGTGATTGGGCATACGGACAACCAACGCATCGTGTCGGCGCGCTTCCCGTCCAACGTTGCGCTGTCACAGGCGCGCGCGGATACGGTGCGGGCCATCATCGCCGCGAAGCTCGACACGCCTGCGCGCGTCACCGCCGAAGGCCGCGGCGACACCGAGCCGGTTGCATCGAACGACAGCCCGGCCGGACGCGCGAGGAACCGGCGCGTGACCATCGACATTCTTTCCCCAGGAGCGGCGCCATGAAGTGGTTGAGCGGATTGAAGAGACCGGTCGTCGTATCGCTTGCCGGACTGTCGGCGCTGTCGGCGCTCGTGTGGTTCGAAGGTCCACTATTCGCATTCGACGGCCACGCGCCGCTTGAAAGCGAGTCCCGCCGCTGGATGGCCGTCGCGCTCATCTTCGCGTGCTGGGCGCTCTGGTGGGGGGCGCGCTTCGTGAAGACGCGCATCGCGAGCTCGAACTTCGTGCGCAGCCTCGTCGCCGATGCGCTCGATCCGGCGAATCGCGAGCCGAGTCCGGCGCGCAAGGCCGCGGCCGCCGACCTGGCGGTTTTGCGCACGCGCTTCGAGGAGGCCATGAAAACACTGCGACAGGTGCGCGGCCCATCGGAAGGCAAAGGCCAGACGCGCGGCGTTTTTTCATGGCTGAACCTGCGCCGTCGGACGCTCTACGATCTGCCCTGGTACATGTTCGTCGGCGCGCCGGGCGCGGGCAAGACGACCGCGCTCGTGCACTCGGGCCTGCGCTTTCCGCTCGCGGACCGGCTCGGCACGCAGGCGATCGGCGGCGTCGGCGGCACGCGCCACTGCGATTGGTGGTTCGCCGACGACGCCGTGCTCCTCGACACCGCGGGCCGCTTCACGACGCAGGACAGTCACGAGGAAGCCGATCGCGGCGCATGGCTCGGCTTTCTCGCCTTGCTGCGCAAGTACCGCCCGCGCCGTCCGCTGAACGGCGTGATGGCCGTCGTGTCGGCGTCCGATCTGTTGCAGCAGTCCGACCGGGCGCGCGCCGCGCATGCCGCGTCCGTGCGCGAACGCCTCGCCGAATTGAACCGGCAACTGGGCGTGCAATTGCCGGTTTATGTCGTCGTCACGAAAAGCGACCTGCTCGCCGGCTTCTCCGAATTCTTCGACGATCTCGGCCGCGACGAGCGCGAGCAGGTCTGGGGTGTGACATTCCCGCTCGCGGATCGTGACGACGCCGCGCAGGGCGACTCCCCGCTGCAGCGCTTTCCCGATGAATTCCGTTTGCTGCACCGGCAGTTGCAGGATCGCGTGCTGCAGCGCATGCAGCAGGAGACCGACGTTCGCCGGCGCGCGCTGATCTACGCCTTCCCGCAGCAGTTCGCGGGCATCGAAGGGGCGTTGCAGCGCTTCCTCGACGATGCGTTCGGCGAGTCGCGTTTCGCTCGCGCCGCGATGCTTCGCGGCGTCTACTTCACGAGCGGGACGCAGACCGGCAGGCCGCTCGACCGGATGATGAGCGCGATGGCGGCATCGCTCGGACTTCAGCACGAGGTGCTGCTGACGGATTCGTCGAGCGGGCGCGCTTACTTCGTCAAGCGTCTGCTGCGCGACGTGATCTTCGAAGAGGCGGGCATTGCGGGCAGCAATCCGCGCGTGGAGCGCCGCCGCGCGCGTTTCCAGCAGGTGGCGATCGGTGTGATCGGCGTGTTGCTGGCGGCGGGGCTGATCGGCCTTTTCGCGAGCGACCGGGCGAACCGCCGCTTCGTCGAAGAAAGCCGCCAGCAGATCGCCGCGCTAACCCAGCGCGCGCAGCAGACGACGGCCGGCGACAATCCGCTCGCGGTGTTGCCGCTGCTCGACGCCGCGCGCGATCTGCCCGGCGGCGAGGCCGAGCGCGCGGCGGACCGTGACCCGTGGTGGGCGAAGCTCGGCCTCGACCAGCGGCAGAAGCTCGGGCTGGAAGCGCAGCGCGTGTATCAGCGCCTGTTGCGCCAGACGCTGCTGCCGATCGTCGTGCAGCGCATGGAAGAGCAACTGCGTCGCGGCGACGCCGACAGCGCGGCCACCCAATACGAGGCGCTGCGGGCGTATCTGATGCTCGGCGATCCGGCGCATTTCGATCCTGCCGCGCTGCGCGTCTGGGCGCTGCGCGCCTGGCAGCGCGGCGCGCTTCAGAAGGCGACGGACGCGCAGCGCGCCAGCATCGACCGGCATCTGGAAGCCTTGTTCCGCCGCGGGCAATTCGATTCGACCCTGCCGCTCGACCAGAACCTGATCGCGCAGGCGCGGGCCACGCTGAATCGCGTGCCGCTCGCGCAGCGTCTCGATGGCCGCATCGAGCAACAACTCGCGCAGCTTCGCCTGCCGGACTTCTCGATCGCGAAAGCCGCCGGACCGAGCGGCCTGCTGGTGTTCGTGAGGAAGAGCGGAGCGCCGCTCACGCAAGGAGTCGACGGGGCTTACACGCGCGCGGGCTTCGACGCGTTCGTGCGTTTGCGCGAGGCCGCGCTCGCCGACTTGTCGAAGGACGACTGGGTGCTCGGCCGTGCCCAGGCGCGTCCCGATCCCGCCGGCACGGATGCGCTGCGCGCCGCACTGACCCGGCTCTATAGCGAGGAGACGATTCGCCAATGGGATGGCCTGCTCGCCGATGTGGGCGTGGTGCCGTTTTCCGCGCCGGATCAGGGCGCGCGCGTCGCGAATTTGCTGGGATCGCCGGCCTCGCCGTTGCGCGGGCTGATTCAGGGCGCTGCGCGCGAGACGACGTTCACCCCGGCGCCCGCGCCGCCGGGCAAGCTGGATGCGCTCAAGCAGAACATCGGCAAGACGCTGGCGACGGGAGCGGAGCAAGCGCCGGCGCCCACGCTCGTCGACACGCATTTTCAGCCGCTGCACGAGCTGGCCGGTCCGCCGCTCGATGAAGCCATCAGCGCTTTCAAGGATGCGGCCGCCACGCTGCAGGCCGATGACACCGCGCGCAAGCAGTCGTTACCGCTGCCCGCGACCGGCCCGCTCGATCGCCTGAAACTGCTTGCGCAGAACGCGCCCGCGCCGCTCGCGGCAGTGTTGCAAGGCGTGGCCGGCAATGCCGACACCGTCCAGCTTCAGAGCCAGCGCGCGCAACTACGTGCGCTCTGGGCGGCGAGCGTGGCGCCCGCGTGCAGGCAGGCGCTCGACGGGCGCTTTCCGCTCGTGAGGACGTCGACGCGCGACGCCGCGCCGGACGACTTCGCGCGCATCCTGGCGCCGGGCGGCCTCATCGACGACTTCTTCCAGAAGAATCTGCAAAATCGCGTGGATACCTCCGGCGCGGTGTGGAAATGGCGGCCGGAAGCAACCTCGCTCGGCATTCCGGACGATGTTCCCGTGCAATTCCAGAACGCGGCAATGCTGCGCGATGCATTGTTCCGCGACGGCGGCCGGGATGTCTCGGTGCGCTTCACGGTGAAGGTCGCGTCGGTCGATCCGTCGCTCAAGCGTTTCGTGCTCGATATCGACGGTCAGCAGCTCATCGCGACGAGCGATGCGCCGAACGCCACCGCCGCGTTCCAGTGGCCGAGCGGAAAAGGCACGGCGCAGGCGCATGTCGAACTCGAACCGGCGCAATCCACGCCGCCGCGCGCGGACGGGCCGTGGGCGCTGTTTCATCTCTTCAATGCCGCGCGCGTCCAGCAGTCCGGTCAAGCCGATCACTTCAACGTGTCCTTCGATGGGGGCCGCGTGTCGCTCGCGCTCGTCGCGAACAGCGTGAACAATCCGTTTCGCGCGGGCGTGCTGGACCGCTTCCGTTGCCCTGCGTCGCTATGAAACCTGACGATCGGACTGGCGCGGGTTTCTACGGCAAAGTCCGCACGCACGGTGATTTCGTCGGACGGGGCTTGTCGGCCGAGTTCGTCGCGCAATGGGATGCATGGCTGCAGCGCGGCCTCGTTGCCGCGCGCGAGCGCTATGGCGACGACTGGCTGAACCGCTATCTCGCCATGCCCGTGTGGCGCTTCGCGGCGCGGCGCGGCGCGATCGCCGAAGACGCGCACACCGGCGTGCTGCTGCCGGGCATTGATGCGGTCGGACGTTACTTCCCATTCGCGATCGCGCGGCCGGTCGACGGCGACGCGTGCGTGCCCGCTTCGTCGTGGCATGCCGATGCCGCGGCACTGGCGCTATCCACCCTGAAGCCGGCCTTTTCGCTCACGGAATTCGAGGTCTCGTTGACGACATTGCGGGTGCAGTCATTCGGCACCGCGTCGCAAGCGGCGGACAGCGAATGGTGGACCGAGGCGGGCGGGGTCGTGCATCGGCATGACGGGCCACTCGATGCCGCTTTGTTCCTGCACCTGCTCGATGCCGATTAGTCGGGTTCGGTGTCCCACTCGCGGCGCAGTGCGTCGCGGTCTTTCTGCTGCGGCACCGCGTCGAGCAGACGCGCATGGAACGTCTGCAGATCGGGGGCGCTCGCGGCCGCGCGGCGCGCGATGACGCGCGCGATGGGGCCCAGGTAAGTCGTGAGCCGGCGCGTGGCGTCGCTCACCTGCTCGACGCTGATCTTTTGCGCCGGCAACGCGCGCGAAGAGCTGGTCTCCAGTTGCGACAAAAGCGAATCGAAGTCGCGGCGCGCGGTGTCGTCGGGAAGGTAGGCGGTGAGCCGCTCGCGCAGCGCGTTGACGTCCGTGGCGCTCGCTGACGCACGCCGCAACAGCAAGGTCGCCACCGGGCCGACGTGACTGGCTAGCCGCTCCTCCAGTTGCGCGATCAATTCGGGCGGCCAGTTTCTCGATACGCTCGATGTGCTCGATGTGCTCGATGTGCTCGATGCGCTTGTGGCGGGCGCCGCGTCCAGCGTGGCGGCGGGACTCGGAAAGGCGAGCATGGTGCGCTCGGCATCCTCGTTGTCGGCAGCCAGTTCGGCAAGCAGCTTGTCGCGCCACTCGCGCGCGGAAGGGAAGCGGTCTTGCGGCCGCTTCGACAACGCCTTCATCAGCATGGCGTCGATATAGCCGGGTACCTCGGGCGCAAGGGCGCTTGGCGCAGGCGGCGTATCGTTGAGGATCTTTTGCATGACCACGCTCGGCGTTCCAGTGAACGGGCACACGCAGGTCAGCATCTCGTACAGGACGACGGCGGCCGAGAAGAGGTCGGCGCGCGCGTCGACGGCGTCGCCGGTAAATTGCTCCGGGGACATATAGCTCGGCGTGCCGAGCATCGTGCCCGAGTGCGTCAGATACGACGTGTCGAGATGCGCAATGCCGAAGTCCGCGATCTTGCATTCGCCGCGCTGCGCGATGAGCAGATTGGCGGGCTTGATGTCGCGATGAACGATCCCCGCGCCGTGCGCGTAGTCGAGCGCATCGAGAAGTTGTACGAACCATCGCAGCGCACGCGATGCACCCATGCGCGAGCCGGCGCGCACGTGCTGCGCGAGACGCGCCGCCAGGCTTTCGCCGCGCACGTATTCCATCGTGATGAAAGCGGTGTCGCCGGCTTCGCCGTAGTCGTACACCGCCACGATGTTCGGATGAACGAGCCGGCCCGCCGCCCGCGCTTCATTCCGGAAACGGGCGGTGAGATCTTGCGTGGATTCGTCCGGTGGTTCGCCCGGCATCGGCTCGCGCCGGATGGTCTTCAGCGCCACCTGTCGCTCGATATGCGGATCGAAGGCCAGATACACGACGCCCATCGCGCCGCGTCCGAGTATCCGTTCGATGACGTAGCGGCCAAGCCGGGTGGGGAAGTCGGCCGGGGAGGGCATGGCCCTAGGCCCCTTCTTCGTCGAGGATTCTGAACGCCTCGACGAGACTCGTCTGCATGCGTCCGAACGAGACGGCGAGCGATGCGATCTCGTCCGATCCGCTCGTCGGCAACGGCGTCGCGCCGAGCTTACCGAGGCTCATTTCATCGGCGGCGCGTGACAGCGCCTGGATCGGCCGCGTGATCAGCAGATGCATCATCACGTTCATCACGATCAGTACGACCGCGAACACGCCACCAAGCGACAGCATGAACGTGCGCCAGATCGCACGGCCGCGCTCGATCGGCTGCGCCATCGGAACCGACACGAACTCCGCGCCGATCACTTCGTTCATCGGCCAGCCGAAGCCGTTCGCGCTGCCGTACTTGTCGAGCATGGTGGCGGGCGCCGCGCTCGGGGTGCTGTGACATTGCATGCAGGCGGAATCGGTGATGCGGCTCGGGCGCGCGAGAAACAGCGTGCGGCCGCCGGGCGAGTCGCGTTGGCCAGTCAGTTCCTTGAGTTCGGGGCGGTCATGCAACTGGCGGATGACATCGGTTTCCCAGTCGGTGGGCCGGTCGCGCGGATTGGTTGGATTGACCATCGTCGACCTGTACGAGAAATTCGGGAAATCCTTCAACTGTCTGAGCATTTCTATCGCCGAGAAGGCAGGTATTGATTCCGGCACGAACCGATATTTGATTTGCGTCGCGAGAAGCGGCGTGATGTGCGCGGCCGTATAGTTCTGCATCGATGCCGCCGCGCTGATGAGCACGTTGGCGTCGTGAACGGTCTCTTCGAGGGCCTGCTTTTGCAACAGGCGATCCGACACGATGCCGGCCGCGACGAGCCCGATCGAAAAGATGATCAGAAACACGAGATTGAATTTGACGCTGAGCGAGAGCTTGAGTTTCATGGCGCGTTTCTGGCGAGTTTGGCGCGACGTTTCATTGATAACGAACCTTGCTGCTGGCGGCACGCGTGGGCGGATAAAGGTAGGCGCGCCAGTCGGGCAGCGCGTCCAGATGGCGCTCGACCGATCCGCGGAACGCAGTGTCGGCGAGCCGGGTGTGGAAGCGCGCGGCAAAGCGCTTGCGCGCGGGCAGTGCGCTCGTGAGCCAAGGCGCGACGTCGTCGTAGGCGGCTGGGCGTAGTGGCTTCAAGGCGGCGCTGGACGATGCGGCGGGGACGACGAGCGGCTCCAACGCATCGCGAAACGCGACCGGCATCGCTGCAAGGAATGCGCTCGATGGCCGCCGCAGAACACGGGCGGGTGCATTGTCGGAGATTTCGGCGAGGCTTCCGGCGTCGATCGTCACGGGCGGTTTTAGGGCGAGCGTTTGCACGCCGCTTTCGCTGAACGCGGCAATACCGTTTGCATCATCGGACGTGGCGACGATTACCGCGGCGTTCGCGCTCAGGCGGATGGCGCCGCGCTCTGTGTCCACGGCCCGCTGTGGGCACGACGCAGCCCCGCACGCATGAGCGATCTTCATCCAGCCATGCAGCAAGGCGATGCGCGGCTCGGCCTGCAGCATCAAGCGTGATTGCGCACCGAGCGCGACGAGCGTGCCGTCGTCATCCTGCATCTGGACGACGCCTTGTCGCGGCGACAGAATCAGATCGTCAGCGTGCAACGACTCGCCCGGGCCGAGCGCGAACACGTTGGTCGCGCGCACCACCGTGACGGGAGAATCGGCGCTGGCGAGCGTCCAGCCTGCGCGCGCGGGCGAGGACAGCGCGGCCAGCAGGACGATACCCAGGGTCCATGCCCACAGTCGATAAACCATGTGCTTTGCTCGAAGGTTGACGATGCCGGCCAAACGCCGGTCTCTTCAACACAACAGCGAAGCGCCCGAATTATTCCGTGGCTCGCAGAACCGGCGTCTCCGCGGCGGCAAGCGAAATTGGCGCGGGCAAGGAACCGAAGAGCGGCGCGGCGCGCCGGGCGGAAATGCTGTCGCCCAGCGCATTCAGATCAATGCCCTCGGGCGAGCCGATCAGCGCGTAGCCGAGTTCGGACTGACGCCAGGTGACGACCGTCATCGATGCAACATGGTGTGTCGCGAGGCTAGCGTCGGGCCTGGGCTCCTTCATCACGCACAATGCGACGGGCGCCCCCCGTTCGGGCAGATAGACGATCTGAACGAGCGGCTTGTCGTTGAAACGCAGGCGCTGCACGCGCTTGAACGTGAGGCCGAAGGCGCTGAGGTCCGGAATACGAACTGCGAGCCCGTCGTCGTCGCGAATCTGCGCGGCGGTTTTCGCCGTCAAGACGGGATCGGCTGCGACGTTCGCGAGCGTGTCGCGTGAATAGAGTCGCTGATAACTGGCGGCGGCGGCGACCCAAGGCGACACGCCTGTTCCCACCGACGCCACCGATGCGCCTGCCGTCGACGCGGGCCCCACGCCGCTGCCGAGGCGCAGCACGAGCCCGCAGGCGAACCCACCCGCGACGAACGCGACGGCGAGCCACGCGGGCGCGATGCGCAAACGCGAGCGGAGCGTCGCCGATGCCGCGGCGCCGGCAGGATGCGGCACGACGGCATCGTTGGCGCTCGCATCGTACCCGGCCGGCGTGGCCGCGCGTTGCCGGCCCGGCGGCTCATACCGCGCGAGATCTTGCGCCGCGCGCGCCATGTCGCCGACCCACGCCCTCAGGCTTTCAGGCATCGGCGGCAAAGCCTGTTGCGCGAACGCTTGCGCGTAGGGCAGGGACGACGCCCTGAGCCTCGCGACGCGTCGCGAGGCGTCGGCCGAGCCGCTCAGCGCGTGCTCGACGGCTTCGCGCTCGCGGGTGGGCAGTGTGCCGTCCACATAGGCCAGCAATTCGATGTCGTCCGGGTTCATAAGGCCTGTCTTCGCTCTTCGCGGAATGGGACGCCTCGCCCAAACCTGCATGACGCCATAAGGGCTAATGACATAACACCTGTGGCTCGGCATTATTCCAACGGGCCCTCGAATCAGGTTCGAGCCCGCGTGAGCGCGTTCGACATTGAGCGGCGTGGTGTTGGCCTGCGTTTTGGCGGCGCCTGAGTATTTCGTCTAACGCGCGCCTCGTCACAGTAAAGGCTTACTGATTGGCCGTGCCACGATCCGAGGCGCCGCTGTCGCGCGGCGCGCCCGGGCATGCCGTCATCAGGACGTGGCGCGGGCGATCGGCGAGGCCTCGCTGAAAAGCGGAGCCATTTCGAGGTTGGAGATACGCTTGCCGAGCGCGGCGAGATCTACGTCGCCCGATTGCCCGATGAGCGCATAGGTCAGCTCTGCTTGCCGCCACGTCGCGACGTCCATTGCATCCACCGTCTTCGTCGCGACCGGCCGGTCCGGCTTCGCGTCTTTCATCACGCACAGCGCAATGGGCGGCCCATTTTGCGGCAGATAGACGATCTGCACGAGCGGCTTGTTGTTAAAGCGCAGGCGTTGCACCGATTTGAACGTCAGCCCGGCGCTCGTCAGGTCCGGAACGCGCAGGGCGAGCCGGTCTTCGCTGCGGATATCCCTGACGATCTGCGCGGCGGCCGCCGGATCTTGCCGCATGTACGCGACCGTGTCGCGCGTGTACAGCTTCTGATAACTGACCGCGGCCGCCACCCACGGCGACACCTCGGCGCTGGCGGCCATCTGCGCACCGCCGCTTGCAAGCGGGCCGAGCCGCACGAACAGGCCACAGGCGAAAGCGCCAGCCACGCAGGCTGCGGCGAGCCAGACCGGCATGCTGCGCAGGCGCGAGCGCACGGGTTCGGAGGGCGCTTTTTCGCCGGGAGGCAGGGCCGAGTCGTTCGATTCCCGCGCGCGATGCGCGCGAACCATCTCGTCGACCTTGAGCTTCAGCGAATCGGGCACCGGTGGGAGATTCTGTTGCGCGAAAGCGTGCTGGAAATCGAGTCGCGAAGCGCGCAACAGCGCGACCTTTGCCCTTGCTTCGGCGGACTCGCGCAGTCGCGCTTCGACCGCGCTGCGATCCTCGGGCGACAGGGCGCCATCCACGTAAGCGAGAAGTTCAGCGTCGTCAGCCATCATGCGATTGAATCCTTTTGTGTCTTCGAGGGCCGGGCTTTCGGCGTCTCGCCGCCAAGCAGCGCGCCGACCGCCTGGCGGGCGCGCGACAGGCGGCTCATGACCGTGCCGATGGGCACTTCGAGCACTTCGGCGGCTTGCTGATAGCTCAGCCCTTCCACGGCGACGAGCAGCATCACGACGCGCTGCGCCTCCGGCAAGCGTTCGACAGCGTCGATGATCTGCGTGTGCATCAATTGGGTTTCCGGACCCTTGTCGACGGGGTCGGGAAGATTTTCGAGGAAGTCGTCATCCCAATCGAAGCTGGACCGCCTGCGTACGCTGCGGGCGCGCAGCTCGTTGATCCAGGTCGAATGGACAATCGAGAACATCCAGCTCAACGCAGCCGTGCCGGGCTGAAGCTGATGAGCGCGTTCGAGCCCGCGCAGGCAGGCGCGTTGCACGAGATCCTCGGCGTCATGCTGGTCTCCGGACAGACGAAGCGCGAACGCCCACAAGCGCGGCAGCATTTCGGGAAGCATGCTTGGTAAATCTGCACCGTTCATTGAACGAATATCTCCGATGTTCCCCGAGACGTGTTCGCAAGCACTGCAAACACGTCGACCTCGCACAAAAAATTGAATTAGCGTTCGCTACCGTTTTTTTCGCTACGAAGTTCGAACGGTATAGTTTAACTTGAGACCGAACAACGTGTGAAAGCTGACTTTACTGCGTCGGAGGAGATCTCGATGCCGCCCTTTCTAGCGGCGATGCGTGCCGGCTTCCGCCTCTTCGCGCGTTCGCCGGTTGAACGAAACCGCGTAGGCCGCCGAGCGCGCGGCGAGCAGCGGATCGTCCGAGGGCGCGATGCCGTAGGGGAGGATCAGCGGATCGAAATTGATGTCCCGGCAGGCTCCGTCGATCTGGCTCTGCGCGCGCTCGATCACGATCGTGCCGGCGTCGACCCGATGCAATTCGCGCTCGGGCGGCCATGCGCGCGTCGCGTCGTCGACCGGGTCTGCCGGGCCTGCCGGCGTCAACATGAGGTGCCAGGAAACGGGGCCAGTCTGCAAGCGAAGCTCAAGATCGTGCGCGAGAAAGTCGGGGTCGCGCGCCGGGTTTGTGCGCTCGTTCGACGGCGCATAGGGGGTGTCGGGAACGACACTCCAGCGGACGAAGCGCGCGTTGCCATTGGCATCGATGAAACGGAACGCGTCGATGCCGAAGTAACTCGCGTTATAGAAAGCCGAGGAAGGCGGATGGCTATCGATCCACTGGCGAAAGGCCGTTGTTTCGGGGTGCCTGGCAAGGAACGCGCCCAGTTTCGCGGGATCCGGCCGGCCGGTTCGCGCATCCGGGCGCAGAGCCGCCAGTTGCTCGTAAAGCGCCTGTGGCGTGGAGACCTGGAAAATCGGCGCGGAGTTCATTGCGGTGCGCCACTGTTCTCCGTTGCGCAGCGAGAAGAGCAGTGCGAAGCTGCGCACCGACGTCTCGGTGTCGTTCTGGGCGGGATCGCCGCCCGGCGCGGAGAGGCGACCGATCACGGGCGTGCGGCCGCGCTCGAACACGCTCGCGCGCGAAAGCGCGGCGCCGCTTCCGTTGCTGTCGAAATAGCCACTGACGCAGACGCCCTTGGCATGATTGCGGCGGAAGCCGGCGTGCCTGCCCATGCTCTCTTCGAATGCGTCGATCATCCGGGCGGGCGTCAGCGGGGGCTCGCTGCCCGGCCAATGAATCCAGCCCGCGACCCACCCGAACGCTCCTGCGAGAACCACAGGGACGATCACGATGAGGGCGTATCGGAGGACAAGCGACGACGGCCGGGGTGGGGACATGATGCAGCGTGAAAGCGAAACGCGCCAATCCGAAAAGCTAAGGAGTATAGAGCAGGGTGCGTTTCGATGCATGGCCGCGCAATGGAATCTATTC
>NZ_JARESU010000076.1:0-41598 GCF_046027075.1 Paraburkholderia sp. RL18-085-BIA-A
GTGGTTTTTGCTACGGTTAAAGGTTAAAGGACCAACGTACTTTTGCCCGGTAAGTCACCCTCGGCTGCTAATGTGCTCGGCTTTTAATGCCTGTCGCTTCAATGTAAAACCGGATAACCGCGCGATGCTTAGCGATTGAAAATTCGGCCGACTCGCCTGCTTTGCCGCTTCCATCCACCACCCCATTCTTTCCATGACTACCGCCTTTATCATGAGAACGGCAGCTTCACTTCCTCCAGTTCCCCGGGCCGCCTCTGGCTCCGTTCCCGAGGCGCGGTCAATGCGTCGGATCAAGCAGTCCTCCTCGTTTTCGCTTCAGTGCAAGCGTGCCGGCAGCAATACGGCGGCTGCGACGTCGTTCGTCTGTTGCTACTACCGCTTCAACCGGGGCTCTTTTCCGCTTTGCAGTTCGGTTGCATTCGCGGCGCTTCACCCGTTTTCACACTCGCCAAGCTTCCTTGATTAAGTACTTCACCACTTTTGGGCGACGGGCTTGCGAGTAGGCACAGGTCTGGTCGCTGCGCTGAGTGTCCGCTCTGGTAGACGACCACGCTCTATAAACTGCCCGAAGCCCCTTGCCCGCAGCCGGGTTCCCGCGTTGTCCCAGTCTTCTGAGAAGGGCATGCGCAAATGTCCTTAGGTCGTCGCGTGCGTGCGAAGCCTCGAATTCCAGAATGGTTTCCCTAACCGCCGCGAGCGTGCTTTGCTCGTACAGCATGCTCGCGATATGCGAAGCGCCTCTCGACAACTCCATTTCGTAATGATTCAGACGCGGTGCTTCGTCGAACGCCCCTTTTCGTTTTAGTGCCTTCACATCGATACCCCGGGGTTCTGCGGGAACACCTGCCGTGTCGCATCAGAAATGCGCGCAGCGGCGTCATTGCGAAAGCGATGCCGACCGACCTGCGAACGTCAGAACGTATGGGCATCAACGGGAGAGAAACTCGCTAGGCTCGCGATTCCCGCGAAATGCGAATCAGGCGACCTGAGGCTGCCCTGTGCAAAGCCAGTGAACATCGAGATTGAGAAGGGTGGCGAGACGCATACAAGCGTTCAGCGGCGGGACGGTAATTCCGCCTCGCCAATATTGCACGTCGTATTCATTCACTTCCAACCACTTGGCTGCGCGTGCCGAGGTGATGTTGCCGCGTTTGAGTGCCCTGTCAAGGCGTGCGGCCACGGCGCGTCTCAGGCGGTCATTCTCGGCACTGCGCTCGAGATGATCGATAGTATTAGTGTGACGATTCATCCTATGAAGCTTCTCTCAGATATTATGTTTTATGCAATTTAATCCCAGCTCTCCGGCTGCCGGTCAAATCTACGTACAAGTTATGACGGCCTCGTGACGTCAAAGGCTCGCAGCGCCGTATGGCGTCCATACTGGCACATGATCACATGCATGGCTACACGTACAACTACTCCTTCACCAATAAACCGCTGTCAAACAAAAAACAGTAAATCGTTGCGCCCACTTCACGCTTGCGCGCCAGGTCTTCCGGTAACGAACAGTCGCGCATTCAACGCTTCTTGTCGTCGAATTCCGCATTGCTGGAAGCAACCCTGGCGGGTGGGCCATGACGCTTTTGTGGCGCTGCACACATCTGACTGAAATATCACCATGAATGTCCTGAGGAATCCGAAAACGTTCCTCGGGTATTCCCTTAAATTTCTGTCTCTTCCAATACTGTCGGGGCGTTCGCCCATGTTCTCACGCGCCGCTCGGCGCTGCCGTCGAACCAGTGGTTGACATCCATTCACTCTCCCATAGAATGGATATTGCTGCACCGCACCAACCTTTCATGCTTCGTGACTGTCGCTCGCGATTTGATTCATCTGACTTTTCAACATTAGCCGCTTCACCTCTATGGAGTTTAGTGATGAGCAGTCTTCCCCCGGAACAAGTCGTCGCTGTGCAGAAAGCCAGCGTTGACACAACATTTGGCCTCCTGAACAAAATCTTTGAGGGCGTCGAAAAGCTGGTCGCGCTGAATGTGCAAGCGGTCAAATCCAGTCTTGCCGAAAATCAGGAAATCCTGCTCAAGGCGGTTTCAGCCGGAGAGCCGCACGCGTTGTTCGCGCAACAGGCAAGCCACGCTCAACCCGCCATAGAAAAGACACAGTCGTACTGGCGCCGCGTTTACGAAATCACCTCCGGCACTCAAGCCGAAATCGCGGCGGTCGCCGAAGCGCAACTCAAGCAGTACCAGCAAGATGCACTGGCTTTTGTCGACAGCCTCGCGAACAAAGCGCCGGCAGGAAGCGAAACCGCTGTGGCAGCATGGAAAACGTTAATCACCACGGCAAGCGAGACGGCGAACACGACGTATGAAGCTGCGAGGAAAGCCGCAAAGCAGGCAGTGGAGACTGCGGAGAGCACGGTGGCATCGGGTTCGGACAAGCGGACTCGACAACTTGCAGCACCGGTCGAGGCCAATGAAAAGTAATAGCGTCTTGTCCTAGCTCACTGGTGTCAAATCTTCCAAGCGAGCCCCCGCTCGCCTTGCTTGCGGGTGGCCATCAATGGCGCTCGGAACGCCTGGAGGCAACCAGTGCGCCTCGCACGCCGTCACGAAACCCGTCTTCTGAGCCATAAACTTTCAAGCGGCGGTGCGCAGGTCGCCTGCCCTAGCCGCATTTGATTTTCGTCCGGCATCTATCACGCGAAGCGACCACATTCCTCGCGGCTGAGGGCGCATCGAGGCGGGTGCCACAGGGAACGGCAACGAGACTGAAGGAGGATCTGATGAACACAGCAGAAAGGTCCCTGCGTTCGCTGGTGGAAAAATGGCTGACCTCAACCGCGGCGACACCCATTCGGGTAACCCGATTCGGTCGCACAGGCTCCAGCAGCGGGCGTTACGTACGCGTTGATGCACAGCGACCGGAAGGTTCAGTTTGGCTTTTTTTCTTCCGGCACGATGACGGCGCATGGCAGGTGTTCCCGCCCGGGACCGGCGGCTAACAGTATGTGCCGGCGCTAGAGCGTGTTAGGAACTTTGAGGTACTGGAAGCGCGTGTACGAGCATGTGCATTGCGAAGACCACGAAATCAAGACCGGCAAGCGTTACAGGTAGTCGCTCATAGTCACGAGCAAGGCGACGGAACCGGTTGAGCCAGCCAAAGCTGCGCTCGACCACCCACCGCCGGGGCAGCAGTACAAAACCGTTTTTCGCTTCCTCGAGTTTGATCACCTGCAGTTCAATGCCTTCGTCGAGTGCAGCCTGCGCTGGCTCTTTGCCCGTGTATCCCTGATCTGCAAATGCAACCTTGACTGTGTGTCCCGTCACGTGCTGGACCTGACGTGCCAGTTCTGCTACCTGGGCGCGCTCCTGTTCGTTGGCCGGTGTCACATGCACCGCCAGCAATTGCCCCAAGGTGTCCACCGCAATGTGGACCTTGCTGCCGCGTTTGCGCTTATAACCGTCGTAGCCGGCACGCGGGCCGCTTTCGCAGGTCGACTGCATCGTGCGGCCATCCAGAATGACGGCGCTGGGCTGCCCGTGCCTTCCCTGGGCCACGCGTATTATCGAACGCAGGTCGCCGACCATGTACTCAAAGCAGCCTGCCTGTAGCCAGCGTTGGGTCTGCTGATACACCAGTTCCCAAGGTGGGAAATCATTGGGCAGCATCCTCCATGGCGCGCCGACCCGAGCCATCCAGCACAATGCATCAAACATGTCGCGCAAGTCGTATTTGCGCTGCGGCGCGTTGACGTCCATCAGCGTCAGACAGGGTGCAGCGAAACTCCATTCCTCGTCCGACACATCGGTCGGATACCCTTTGCGGTCTGCTCTTTCCATGCCGCCAGGATACCAGGCATGTGCCCGGCGAGTAATAAAGCTTCATGTTTTATCCTGACAAGGAGCTAAAACAATTGCGCTACGATCGATCCCACTACTGGGGGGAGGCGGATTCAAAAGCTTACTCAACGGCTTCAGTGGGCCTATTGGGAGGAGCGAGAATGTCATTAAGTGCGCTTTCCCCAAGGGAAGTGCCTCAAGCATTTCATGCGCTTGACTTACGTCCGTAACGTTCAGGATGAACGCCGCCCCAGCCCGGTCTTGCAGTGAATACCACTGGTCGATCTTGCCCTCGAGGTAAAGCTGCGCCGTCTCGCGAACTTCGGTCGGAAGAATGTGTTGGACAAGTTCCATGTCCGTGCCTGGCGGAAAGGTGCCAATCGCCAATATCTTCGTGATTGGCGTGGTTGGCATCGAAGTGGTTTGCGCCATGGAGACTCCAGCAGAAGCGACCAGCACAGAGGCTGTTGTCAAATTAAGAAAAAGGCGTTTCATCCAACGTCCAGCACCGACATGTCGGCGGAGATTCCGGCCAGTTGGGCAAGATCGGAGGTAGCAGCAAGCCCACGCATGTGAAAGTGGTCGAGGGCGCCCAGTTGCTGTGGTGTGAGCGGCCGATCCTCCGGCCCAAGGACCGTGAGTGCGATCTTCAGCCGATCGGTCAGTCCGCTCGCGCGATAGTGTTCGCGGTCGCCATCAAGTGCATCAGTCATTGCACACTCCTCACTTGTGAATTGCTGGTGCCAAGGTACCATCGATTTTCGCGAGCGACTATTCATCACAATGTTGATAAGCCATGAAGCAGAACTTCACAGTCAGACAGGGCGCGCTCGACGGCGTGGAGGTGTTCCTGAGCGTTGCCCAGCATCGCAGTTTTCGCAAGGCAGCCGCGGAGTTCGGGGTGACGCCATCGGCCATCAGCCAGACGGTGCGTGTACTCGAAGCGCGCATTGGCGCAGCGCTCTTCATACGCACCACGCGCAGTGTCGGCTTGACCGAAGCCGGCGAACGATTTCTTGCGCGCGCAAAGCCTGCCTTCGAGGAACTGGTCGCCGCCAGTGAGGTTGCGCGTGGACTCGGTCAGCGGCCAGCCGGATTGCTGCGTCTCTCGGTGCCGCGCGCGGTAATCCCGATTCTGCTGGAGCTGATCGCATCCTTCTGCAAGGCTTATCCCGAGGTCGAGGTGGAGTTTGCTGCGAGCAAGGAGGTGATCGACCTTGCGGCCGAAGGATTCGATGCCGCCGTCCGGCAGGGGCATCTCGTTGCTCCCGATATGGTCGCGGTGCCAATGACGCCACCATTTCGTCTCATCGTCGTCGGCAGCCCAGCCTACTTCGCGGAGCGCAGCCGGCCCAGACACCCGAACGACCTGCGCCAACATGCATGCTTGCGATGGCGGCGATCCAACGGCGCGCTCGCGCTATGGTCATTCAACGACAACGACCAAACGATCGAGATCGCCGTATCCGGCCCCCTCATCGCCAGTGACTTTCCCACCACGCTTGGCGCGGCGATAGAAGGCCTGGGCCTGGCCCAGTTGCCTGAGCCGCTGGCAGCTGTTTGGTTGAGATCGGGAAAACTGGTACAGGTGCTGGAGGCGTACGCGCCGGTGAGACCGGGGGTGTTTCTCTGCTATCCAGGCCACCGGCAGATCATGTCGAAGTTGCGCGCGTTCATCGATCATGTGAAGAGCCGCACGGCAGGCGATGGCAAGGTCCGGGTACAAGCTGACGCGAGGCGCGCCGGGCCGCGAAAAAGAGGCTGATAGTCTGCGTGAATTCCATGCATGGGACTGCGTTCGACTCGTCCCTGCTGCGTCGTTGTTTCGGGTCAAGGGCAGGCTTCGGAAGCAGAAGGGACACTTGAGCGTCCGGGAGCCGTCCCCCCTGAATGGCCATAGATGGACGAACCCGGTCCCGTGCAGAATGCCAATGGCAGCTTGTGGTCGAGGCCGTGTCAAAACGGAAAATCGCAAGGTTTTGAAGGGTCGCTTTACCATTGCCGACACTCGCCGAAGCCGTTGTAGGCCTTTCTCGCAAGCCGGTTTCGACAGCGCTCGAATGAAGCGCACGTTTTGACACGGCCTGGGTCCAATGCATCCTTGTCCCCCTGCTATGCTGGATTGGCGGTCCGGACCACTCCATGGGCTCGTCACTGAGGCGCAACTTTTCTTGGGACTCGGGCCGTCATGTGATGGAGAGTTATTTCGCCCATTGGGATCAATTGAACGTAAAGCATACTTAAGCCGCGCCGGCATTTCAGTTGCCTGGATCACGCAGCGGGCGCAACGCACAGCTGCAAATGCCTCACGAACGGAAAGGAGAAGCCATGACAACCGATGAATCTGACGTTCGTGACCTCCTCACCAGACGGGATAACGCGCTTGCACGCGGCGACGCCGCAGCCGTAGTGGCGACGACCGACCCGGATATTGTTAGCTTTGACCTCCAACCGCCGCTGCGCCTCATCGGCGCGGCAGCCCGCGATCCGGCCGACCTCGACGGCTGGCTCGCTACATGAGACGGGCCAATAACCAGTCGCTTCATCGACCCCGTGATCCACATGAGCGGCGACCTTGCCGTGGCTCATGGGCTGACGAACCTGCGAGGCGACAAGAAAGATCAGGGTTTGGTGGACGTCTGGTTCCGCAGCAGTTTCGTGCTTGTTCGACGTGCATCCGGTTGGCGCATTGTGCATGAGCATCACTCATTTCCGATGAAGATGGACGGCAGCAATCTCGTCGCCAGCGATCTCAAACCCTAAGGACTGAGCAAGTGCGACTCGCTGGATAACCCCGCCAGCTTCGATGCGGCGGCGGACTTCAGTGAAACCGACACCTGGGCCACCCCGGCGGGCGATGCATCCGGTCCTTCGCTGTCCATTGGGGCGGCAGGCGCTGCGCAGCCCACAAGCCCGTAGCGCGTCACCTGAATTTTCAGGACGCACGTTCGGCGCTCGGTACAAGGGGCGCGAAGAAGCCAATCGTGACCGCATTTATCTCAACAGAGAAAGCCGACCGCCACCAATGAGGCTGCACGACCAGCCGGTCCTGGCCAACTTGCCCAGAGCGTGGCGAGAAGCGTCGCGGCACCGGGAATATTGGCAGGAATCCAAAACAGTTTGCGATTGGCTCCGCCTTCGACTTGACGAACAATCGCAGGGTTGTTGGGCGAGGCCGTATCGAGTATGGCTTGGTCGTACCAGCCCGCGCCAATGAGGAAACTGGTCGCAATTAAAGCATTGAATACGGCGACAAGCCCCATTGTCAGATCGCTCATCAGGCGCCCTCCACGCTCAACGAGCGGCAAGATAGAGTTGCTGCAACGGCGGCACCGCGTCCATCGTTCGAAGCAGCAGCAGGGCTGCGAGCCGCTGGACGTGCGCGGCAAGTTTTGGGGCTGCGACGGAAGGCCGGCCGCATGATCATCATTCGCTACGTCCGCCGCGGCGTCGCGTCTTGATGTCTGTCCGAGGTCCGCCCGACACCCAGCCTGATCTACAGGCGTGCGAGTGCGCCGCTGGAAAGTGCGCGCAGGCGCCGAACGATTCCAGCAAACTATTGCATCCACCGGTTGAATCCGCCGAGCGAAGCAGTCACCCAAATGTTCGGCTTCTGGTGCGAGCGAAAGGCGCTTCGGTTCGTCGAAGTTCGCGTCCCTGAGCAATACTGGTCGAGGCAGCGCTGCAGACGGAAACATCCCTTGGTAATCAAAGGAGGATCAAAAGATGGCGAACGTTAGAATCATCGCGCCGGCTCGCGACGGCGGCCATGGACAAGGTAGATTTACGCGACACAGTATCGAACTGAACACGAATCCGGAAAAGCCGAGCTTGCTCTACGCCGTTGTTGATCAGTTTCCGATGCCGGCGAGTGACCTTGTCAGTCTTGTGCTCTTCCGCGATGAGATTGACGGAGAAGGTTTCCGCGACATCGAGGACAACGAGCGACTCATACGTATGTCGATGACCCGCGACCAAGCGCGTGCGCTCGCCGTCGCGCTAATCTCCTTTGTCGACGACGACGGCAGACCAACGTGAGGCGGTAGGGAAAGACGCGCCAGGTGATTGGGCCGCCCGAAAACGACTCGCACGACGGGCGGCCGGGACCAATCTGATTCGACTGACCGCGTCCGACCCGCCGCCGCCGTTCAACCACGTGACACCTTGATGGCAACTTCGAAGCTGAAATCGGCCATTCGTATAACGCACTGCGATCCGGAAGATCGCCGCGCGGTAGTCACGATGTCCCGTGCGAGCGACGAAGCACCCCTTTACCAGTTCTTGGATGCGAGGAACGACTTCACCTGCCCCGCGACTATTGTGTAGCCGGCGTCGTTGAGATGCACCGTGTCGTAACGCAGCGAAGTCGGCGGGATGTTGTTGTTGTGATCCGCGACGTCCTGAGGAAGGCTCGGATCGTACGAATTGACTAGCGTCGCCTCGACGTCGATGAAATTGTCCGGATACGCCGCTTTCAAGGACGCGTTGAGATCGTCGATGTACTGCGCGCCCTCTGCACCCGCATATTCATAGCTGTACTCGCCCTTGATGACCGAAAGCACCGCGAAGTGCGCACCGGTTGGCTTGAGCCACTGCACGATGGATTTGACGTCCGCGATGACAGTCGAAGCGTCATTGTAATTGTTACGACCGACCCAAATGATCGCGGTCCACATGTCATAACCTTCCGTGTCGGCGAGGAATGCCGATCCAGCGGCACACGGCACAGCCGACCCGGTGCTGTCACGCGTGAAGGTATAGCTTTCGGTCGTCGACGGCGGCCCGCCATCCGCTGTCCGATGGAGCGCGCCATGAACCGAACAGAGCGTTCCCGACTCGCTGCGAGCGGTGTCATCGGCTGGTGTCGACAACAGATCGATCGACAAACTCGATAAACCGACTGCAGTGTTGCTTGCCGGCACCGCGTCGCCATCGAGCGTCACAGCGGATGGCAACGCTCCGACCCGCGCTGCGATTTGCGTCGATGTTTGACCTCCGATGCCGAGATTCGCATATGGTCTATTATTTAGCATTACAGATAATATTTCCGGATAACCGCCGTTCTCCGATCCGACTCCCAGCGTCAAACTATCGCCGATGGCAACGAGATTCGG
The DNA here is from genome assembly GCF_046027075.1 of Paraburkholderia sp. RL18-085-BIA-A. Lineage (NCBI taxonomy): Bacteria > Pseudomonadati > Pseudomonadota > Betaproteobacteria > Burkholderiales > Burkholderiaceae > Paraburkholderia > Paraburkholderia sp. RL18-085-BIA-A. The sequence continues at coordinate 8,915 of NZ_JARESU010000076.1, forward strand.
CGACGAACTCGCGGCCGCGGGAGCGGAAGCGGCTGCGGGAGCCGATGCGGCTGCGGGAGCCGAAACGGCCGCGGGAGCGGCACTTTCGACGTTTGAAGAAGTATCGCCGCCGCCGCTGCTGCCGCCGCCGCCGCCGCAAGCAGTCAGCACCGAGCTGACGGCCATTACCGTCAAAAGTGCTTGAGTCCGATTCATGGCTCCTCTCTGTCGAGTAATCGAGTCCCTCAACCTGCACGCATCGCCGGCCTTGAAGCAAGCGGGATATCCGAGGCTTCTCCCTATTTCAGGGACGAAACTGAGTCAGCGTTCTTCCTCTGCGATTCGCACTTTGCCAGGGTTCACCGCATGGATTCGCAAGATCGGATCGGGTATTCCGGTCGAACATAGAGATCGCGCCATTGGACTGAATCGATAGAACGTGGAAGACGATCTCCAGAAAACTGCAACACAGGAAAAGTATCGCCAATACGACGATGCTTCCGCTTACACCGTACTTAACAAACATATTGATCAGCGCATTGTCGCTCGCACCGGATTCCATGCTCGCCGCGGATCTCACCTGGTCCGATACGAGCCTGCCCAGTGACTGCGAAGGCGACGCCGAGCAAATCGCCTTCGCCGACAGCCTGCATCGGATACAAGAGACGCACGAGGGATGGATTGTCGGAGCCCTGCATCCTCACATCGCTCGCTCGCACATGCAGTACGCGACTGTTGCTGTTCGCGATGTGCGCATGACGGCGTCGGCATCGACGGGACCGCGCCATCGCTGCCTGCAAGCGTACTTTCATGGGAACGGACGCGTGCCTGTCGGACGGAAATCGCCAAGACCTTGTCGGTTTCGCACGGATCTCCATCGAGAAGAAGGGAACCCCGACGTTCATGGAAGGCCTGCTCCTGCAATGGCCCAACCCGAAGGCACGGATCACCGGTGCTTCCGGAGCGGTGTTGTTTCCGGATCCGAACTCGAATTCCAAGTTTACGGTCTTTGTGGGCGCTTACTTTCCGATCTGCTACGCCTCACTCCCGGCCTGGGCCGTTCTTTGTGATCGCGTCCATGGTTCTAAAGACTCGCTCGCGTATTCATCTGTTCAACCTGATCATGGGTGGCATTTAAATACTGACGGCCGCTTATCTGATTTATGTAGCGCTCGCCCGTCATGGGGCATGATGGGCTTCAGAAGCGAGCGCGGAACAGGACGAGTTTTCACCGGTTCTGCGGCGCCATTTCTCGCGCCCCGGCAACAACGCAGGGTTCGCGCAATCAAGTTCTCTCTACCTCGATTCACACGAACGACAGTTGTCGTGCGTCGATCGGCCATCCGGACCTCGTGGTGTCCGAGCGGGCGATCGTCCGGAACTGGCTGCGTGGTGCCTCATGCAATGGGCGTGCGGAGCATCAATCTTCGCCAGGCAGCGATCGGCAGCGCGCGACCCACGTCAGTCATTCGTACCCTTGCGCTGTCGACGGCAGCTACGGGGAAGCTTGCAGTCATCCGTGGCGGCAAGCCAGCGGACGTCCGCGGGACCATGCTGGTTACTTTGGCCCGGTGCGGGAACCGCGCCGAGCGGCAGCGTAGCGGGCAACGATGCCATCACCTTCTATGCTGACAGGGTGCTGGCGTCCGCGGCATCGAGCGCAAAGCTCATGGTGTAAATGAGGTGGGGCTCTTGCCTGTCAGTCTCGCGCGTCGGCGGATTGCGTTTGCCTCTTCCGGTGTCAGCCCGAGCGAACCCAGAAACGCCAAATGCGAGTCGGGGTTCTCTGCCTCGAACTCGGCGTGCCACCGATCCATATCAACGTCATCGAAGCCAGCACCACGCAGCATCGCAACCCATGCGTCCTTGCCACGCGGGCGTCCTCGACGACGAAACGACGGTTGTGCTAGTAACGTGGCAATCGCTTTCTGGCGATGTCTAAGACGCGCGACTTCCTCCGTCAGTGTCATCAAATGCGTTTCAAGGATCTGGGCGGCCGCATCTCCCTCATTTGTGAGCAAGTCGCGTATCGCGACCAACGGCAGTCCGGCGGCCCGGTAAGCGCAGATCGCGCGCAGCCGCTCGCGTTGCGTCTTGTCGTAAAGGCGATAGCCCGCGGAACTGCGTCCGGACTGGACGAGCAGACCGAGCGCTTCGTAGTGAAGGAGCGAGGAGCGCGCGAGCCCTACCTCGCGAGCCAGTCGTCCGAGAGTCAGTCGTGTCATGACGGCAAGGGAAGTCGATCGGGTGAGAGAAAGCGATAGCGCGCATCGGAACGGGCCAGCAAATCGGGCGAATAGTGCGCGGCGATAAGCGTGCGGCAATCGCCTGAAAAGGCCGGTGCGCGCGCGAGAAAGTCCTCAAACGACAGCGATGGATCCGAAGCCCCGGCGCGCGCCATGAGCCGGATCAGCGCTTCTGTCATTGTATGGTGGTATCGATCTGGTACGCCGAGGTGTGTGGCGTATCGCGCGATGCCGGCACAGGTCCACTCAATGGCCTCATCCAGTGGGAAGCGCTGCAAATGAATCCACGCCACGCGCAGATGGTTGCGGTGATTGAACGCGGACGGTGGCAGCCGGCAGGCGAGGAAGGCTTCGAGGAACACGTCGTCGGTGAAATCGCGGGCAATATCCATCTGGATCGAAAAGGATGTCTGTTAAACATGATCTCGATCGTGAAGGTGACTACGGCAGTAGGGTCAAGCGCATTTACGGCTCGTTTGAACGGAATCGGTCGATCTGAGTCGCTTCCAGCCACCGACTTTCTGGCGCAATTTGGCCTCGAACTACCGTAGCCGACTGGCGCCTGCGGCGCGTCCAGCGACCGGGCGCGACGGTCGCCTTACCTGCGCGGAGCCGACGTCTGAACGTCGCGCTTGCGCAACGAGCGAGTGGCGCTTCCTGGCCGGCTCCGGGCGAATCGAGCGCGCCCGCTAACAATGGACGTCCGAAGCCCGGTGACACAATCAAACTCCCATCAACTAAATGGGAGTCTGTCATGGGAAACAAGCAAAAACTCGAGCCGCTTGGAAATGGCGCATATATGGGCCCTGCGAAGCGCTTCATGACGAGAGAAGTCGCCACAAGTCGCTGAATGGCATCCGTTCAACATGCCGCGGACAATATGAAAGCAAATTGAAAATAGTTCCGCAATGCCTCTTCAGACAAGGTAAGTACGCACGTATATTTAGTTTTCCGAACTATACATCCTGAATCCCAACAAACCGTTTCCCCTGCTGCGCCGAAATTTGCAGCGCTACAGATCAAAACCGTATATCCAATAAATCAAACATTTACATCTATTTTTTCATGATACGAAAAAGAAAGTGCGATCCTTTTTGAAAATTTCAACGTGTTTCCGGAAAGTGCGGGCTTTTTTTTGTGCGTCGACACCTATTCTGTGCACACAAAAAAGTACGCACTTCACTTTCCAGGCGCGACGCTAGTGGGCGCGCGCGCCTCTTGATACAAAACCAACAGAACTACGCACTCAAACGCTGATCTCGATTAGGCAGACGCGCTATTCTGAACACAAGTTCACACCTGCCGCGTGCGGCAAGGGCGCGAGAGCCGCAGTTAATTGGGGTCATATAAAATAGAGCATGCTTGCGGTAGTGTGGCGATTGTAGGAGCTCGAACCAGACACAAACAGCCCTAGCGCCTCCGTTCAGAGAACTCGAGCACAGATCTTTGGGGAAGATCGCGAAGCCCGTGACGTATGCCGCATCAGATGAGGGGCATCACTCTCCGTGATTGTTTACGCGAGCACGATCAGTCGACGTCTCGACTACTTCAAAGGCGTCGACGTTGCCACACCTGAGGTCCCGTAGCTCCCGCGTGACCGCCGGTGGCACGAAGCTGGAGGCTTGAGGCACCATACAAGAGCCGACCTCGATCACGACCGCGTCTTCATGCTACCCCCGCTGCATCGCCGCTTGATGCCTGTTTTTCATCCGCGGGGTCGGCTCTGCCCGATGGCCTACTAGGCTGAATACATGTTGAAGACTGTTCGTAACGGAAGCCCAAGCATCTTCGAGATATCTGTGGGACCGTAGCCAGCAGATCGTAAACGCTTCACTTCTCGAACATACGCCTCGCCCCAACGCTTAATCTGCGGCGGCCCGATGCCAACATCAAGCTCAGCGCATCTGAACCTCATGCCGCAGGTGCACGCGCACCTTAGCGCGGAATTTCTCCATGCGGCGCTTTCTACGATATGCCCGGCGCCATGTTCCGCGAGCGTATTCGGACATTCCACTGGAGGACGCGCACGGAAATGCGGCCTACGCCTAAAATTTTCCGGCGGTGCGTTACCGTACACTGCCTTGAAACGACAATCATCTAAGAGGTTTGGATCCCGTTCGATTAAATTCAGCATGGTCGCAAAAATTACAATCCACAAAAGGCGAGATGTCTCAAATCCACGAAGCCTTCTACAATCAGGAAATCGCGTCCCCCTATAACCCACGCATCCCAAATAATCCCCGCCAAAACAATTCTCAATAATAAGTAAAATGGATTTTCGCAATTCGCCATGGTCACGATACTTCAATCTTCTTTTAATCTTTTCATTGAAAACTTCATAAATATATCGACGATCAATTCTCACTCTCCCATTCAATAAATCATGCGACAACTTTGCATATTGCAACGCCGCCTCTTTTCGTACATCCATTGACTCCCGCACCATAGGTGACACACCCATGGTCTGGGCGACTTCCGGCGTAACAAATTTAAGATAACGGCCACCTTTGCTAGCATTGTAAATCCAGAGAAACTCCGCATGATGAACACAGAGGGTCACCCCTGGTAGTTGATGAGTCCGGCGCCAGTGCCTAGGCACTCCCTGCTCCATGTCTTCCGCAATGCAGCGCCTGCAATAGCGAAACCCCTCGCATCCCAATGCCGGCCAACTTCCATTACGTTTCTTGCCTCTACTCCTCGATACAAGCATTTCTCCAATCAAATCATCGGACGCTTTCTCATCAATCAAACTCGATACGTATGGAAATAACGTCATCCTGTGAATTATCTCCTTCGACGTAAGTCCCCAACATGACTTGGTTTCCACAGCAACATGACTATAATTTCTACCCAACAATGATGGCCGAGTCCTTTCACCATAAATTAGTGGAATCACTCGCTCTACGGTTATCGACGGAGACATTTCCATATATCGAGCGACAATCCCGAACATTGGTTCATCGTCAAGTTGCTCATCGAGATAGACAGCCATTAAACTCTCCAATCTGCGCCACGAGACACGCGATGTTTTATAGAAGACTGGGGTCATACGGATTGCGCCCGAACGGCGTTCACCACAATTGATTCACAGCGAACGCTCGATTGGTTCTGCAAGTGCAGGCGCCATACCTTCTGAAAACGCACCAGCAAGCGCCGCGACCTGTCTCCAAAGCCTGACGTCACGTTGAAATGCAAGGTTGGCATCGCCAAGGTGATCGACCAACTGGATCCAGGACGCCAGATGCCTCGCGCGCACAGTCCGCCGGTGCCAGGGGCGAACTTCGATCCCGTAGCGGATTTGCCGTTCGACATCGCGGACCTCAAGGCCCAACGTTCCCGCAATTCTCACGACGGAATAGCCCCGGCTTGCAAGAATCGCAGCAGTTACAGCGAGGTCGGGTCCCACCTGCGTGGGCACGATGGATACATCGCCACAATTGAATTGCTGACAGATGAAAGAGAAGCCACAGGAACAAAAGTAATGGGGAGTGCCGTCTCCCATATTTTTTCTCGAGACCCGATGGTCCTCATCATGCTCAGATTTCGCCCCTGGACAAACCGCAAAGTTTGAATTCGCAAGGCGCGTTGAGCTGTCCATCAGAAGATATGCCACCAGCAGGGTAGACACTGACTGAAGTGAGCCACGAGTCGGTCGAAGGAGAGCCCGACGCAGCCAGATAGAGTCGTTACGCGCCACGCCCATCACCCGCATGTACGCTCCCCCGAGGCGCGTAGTCAGATCACGTGACATTCGCGCAAGATCCAGAGAGGCGCCTCTGCCATAACCACAGCGCTGAACGTACTCGAGGCACACGCCGAGATCGGAAAAACCTGCCCACGGGCAACCACCACGCAATAGCTGACCTGCCAGGCGCGCTACAGCATCCCACGCGATGACCTCGCTAGCGCTTCCATCAACTGCTGGACGCGCATCATCGAACTGCGTATCTACAGTCAGAAGTCGTCGCGCCGTCGCGGCGCCAGCAAGGCAGAGTATTTCACCGTGCCAGATGCAGGTAACCACGCCGGGCAACTGATGCGAGCGGCGCCAGTACCGGGGGTCATTCAGATTGTCGTCCCGTCTCCAGCAACTCCGGCAGAAACGGAGACCGGGACGCCCTGGCTCCAGAAATCCAGACCACTGCGCGCATCTTGAGTTAGGCCCGCTAATAGACGGGTCACCGCTCGGACCAAATACTGTCGAGTAGAACGGCGCAAGGGTCAGCGTGTCCTGGATGGCGCGCGCACTTCTTCCCCAGGCGGCGTCCGTCTGTGCTGACAGATGCTCAAATCGCAAGGTTTCATCTGTCGCAACAGCGCCTAGAGGCCCCATGAGATAGCGTAGAAAGCGCGCCGTGTCACCGACAGGAGACATTCGAACATAACGCGCAATAACACTGAAAAGCATCTCATCGGGCAATGGCTCGTCAAGATAGACTGTCACGCTACCTCCGCGTCGATATTCATCGCTCAAAGGAGCGTTACGCCCGCATACAAGAGTAACCGAGACCTTCAGGCGGTCTCATCGCTCCCCAACCACAAGCGCAGTCTGCGTAGAATGTTTTGTGACGATTCTGCTTCAGACATCGCGCCACGGTGAATCTGCAAAGGTCTGTCCTCGCGATGAACGATCATCTTTCAGATCAATGCTTCGATGCTACCGCCAATGCAATCATCTCCCTGACTGGCATTGACGCGTCTGCAGTCAGTTTTGACCTGACAAACGCCTCGGCCTCGATTTGCGGCCAGTCCATCTTGATTAGCATATCTACACATCTCGAAAATTTCTTTGACGCCTCGTCCTCTCCCGCGGTCAGTGCAAGCCGGCTCCTTTCCTGATCCAGCAGCATTTTCTCCCTGATATCAGCAATCTGTTTTATCGCCGTATCCCTGTATTGATCCAGCGCGACAAGATCCTTCCTGCGTAGGGCCCCCAGAAGGCCTTCGACGAGGGAAAATGGTTCCTTGACCGCTTCACGAATAAGTGCAGGCGTAACACGCGACTCTCCCGCACGATGACCAGCGTATTGGGTGTGCACCCAGGCAAGCTTCATAAAAGCTGGCGATCCAGCTCCGACCTCAATAAGCGCCTCGTTCACGGCGTCGCTGTTGAGCGGCGCCTCCCGCAGGAAATCAATCTGAGTGATCTTCTTGGCGAGACGCAACGAGGCCTCCGGCCCCGGGAAGAGGTCGAGCGGGATATACGCTCTGCTGGCAACACGCCGGAGATTGTGAATGGTTGCTTTTATCATGTCGCCCGCGTCAGGAGTTCCAACGAGCACGAAAAGACACTTTCCGTCATTAAGCAACCCGGTAATAAAATCCAGCAAATGCACCTTGTCGGCGGATTTGACGGCGAACTGGATTTCATCAATCACAATCATTCCCACGAGATGCTTGTTGATTTTATCCACCACAGCAGCGATCCAGTCACCCGTGTTTGCACCACTCCTCATCTCGCCGACATAATTCGTTCCTAAATGGATATCAAACCAGTGCAGAATCCCCTTCATAAGAGTGGCTACCGATCCATTAGCCGGGCAGGAAACGAAAATCCATACAACCTGTGCAAATCTAGCCGATATTCCAGAAAACTCGGTATGTTCCACTATCATTGGGAACATACTTAAAACCATCTTTACCGTCGTCGTCTTCCCCGCCCCGGAAATACCAGGAATGAAAATACAATCGGCATGCGAATCGTCTACGGGATATATGGCGCAAGTTTCCCCCCTCTGGGTTGCCTCGTATCTAGACTGTGCAAGTTCTCTCAAGGACCTCGTGGGCAGAAGCCCTCTGTATCTATGACGCAGGGCAATATGCAACCAGTCGATGAGTTTGAGGTGTGGCTCTGTCACGACTAGAACATTTGAAATTCTCTCAATTGCCAGGAGCCGCAACAGCCCGGAAAGATTCCGAGCATTTTCCGGGTGATGAACAGCAAAGCTGATACTCATCGCACTGGCAAACTCCTTCTGCTCCTCAAGCCGAGGGAGTGCCAAAATCATCGGGTTATTTGCATTCTCTGGCAGTTCCAGTGTCGATGCATGGTAGCATGCCGATACCGAAGTGGCTTTTCGGCCAAAAATAGGATCGTCATACGCGTTGACTGGAACAAGCTTATACAAGTCATCTTCGCTTTGCGCAGCATCTGATTTATTTTTTTTCGCTCTTCCGATCGAATTTCCGCTTTTCATGTTGACGCCTCAATTTGATTATAAACGTGATTCAATAGCTCACATCGAATCCAGAATGTTCTGAATATTTTTTGACATTCTCTCTGCAATCGAACCCTTTCCTCCACTGTCCTGTTGTTCGTTGCAATGAACTTCTGGGACGTCGTCGCACTGCTCTCTTTGCTGAGAACGCACGGACTGAGGTTTTCCCATTTTTTTAACTAATTCGGAAGTATTTGGCTTACCGGACGACTGCTGCCGGCGTTGCTGTCGAGGATGATCGATACCAGCCTGCTTGAGTGCCTTTCTTTGCTCCCGCCTTGAAGCGCGGCTTTCTTCTGCATTGTTCAGCCCATCCATAATGCGCTGCGGTTGAAGGGCATCATGTTCCTTGCGCGCGTTGTCCCGGTCCATGCTCCGGTACAACTCCCATTCCATCAGTGTTCCGCCACCAGGTAGTACCTTGTTGCTCTTTGCGAGTTCCGCGTATTCCCATTTCATATCCTCAGGAATCAGTATTTGCGAAGGGGAATCTGGATTGAACTGGATCTCCACCGGCTTCTTCGCATGTTTTCCGAAAAGGTGAACGTGTTTTGATTGAATATACGGCGACGTGTAATACGAACCTCGCCAGTGCAGCCCTTGCTTTGAAGGCTTTGCCGGTTCGAGCGGCCACGTTGCGCGGCGAATCTCATCGATAGAATGCTTCCGCAAAGTCCCTGAGCGATTCTCCAAGCCCCAGTTCCATCGGTTGAGCGGCGTATCTGCTATTCCCGCAGTCGCCATCTCGATAATTGCGCCTTTCCGACCGATCGGTGTTTTGTTGTGTCTCAAGATCGCGCGGATCAGCTTCCGCGTAAATTCACTTATCGTGTGGTTCGCATCCCAGGCATAGTGCGGAGCCCCGCGTGTCGTAGCGTCCGCCTCCACCACGCCGAACGTCGCTCGCTGAAAATACGCCGGAATGATGCCGAACCTTCGCTCCACAAGTGCACGCAGAGTGGGATCGCCCGCCTTCGCATTACTGATCGGTATGCCCAGAATTTTGTTGACTGCCTGCCACCTCGCAGTCTTCATAAAGTCGCCACCACGATCGGCGAAGAAACCAGACAGCGGAAGGTATTCACAGGGCCAATCAGGCCAGGCTATCTTCATCCCAAACTTTGCGCAAACCTCGTCCTTGGGAGTCGCGATGTTCTCCAGCATCAACGCAACACCTTCGAACGATGGTGGGTCGAATGTCGCATAGAATCCGACAATCATTCGACTCCACACGTCCATCGCCAGATAGACTGTGGGACGTTTGACTACCACCGTCCGATCGTACGAGAGCACCAGAAATACATCGGCTATCGTCGCATCAATCAGATATTCCTGCCCCGGCCCAACGGAATGCTGTAACGCGTGCCCCTGGATCGGGCGCCCATGCCGCGCGTACTGTCGCTCGCCCATTTGCCTGCGTTTTCTTGTTTCAGGTGGCACCCGGGTCTGATAGTAATGCGTCAATTGCCGGCGGGTAACGATCCCAAACGGTGCGAGTTCCAGGTCGATTATCTGACCGGTATGATCTCGCACCTCGTGATTGCAACGACAGACATAGTTCAAGTGGTCTGTCAGATCCTGCCACGTCACCCGGGTACGCAGTCCGCCGCGACGACCGGGACTCCTTCGGGCCTTGCGCCTCGTGGAACTTCCGCGTTTCGGGTGCTTCTTGGGCTTGCGTGTTGAAGGGAAACGAGCAGCATTGGCGTATTTCCTGATTTCCTCCCGATCTTCATCGCTCACTTCGAGCGTCCATGGACCGACTTTGCTGGTGAAATAGATGTCGATGTATTGCTCGAAGAGCCGTTCAAGCGCATCCGTTCTCGGCGCATGGAGGCCACGGTTTGAAGGCTTACGCCCCGGCCTTTTCTCAAATGAGCGTGCGACAACCGTCGGTTTAGCGTCCTCCCCTGTCTGATATCGTGGCGGCTGCAAGCTGCGACCACAGCGCCAAAATTCTGAGGCAACCGCGGCTTCGTTCATTCCTCTCTGCAGATATTCACGGAAGATCTTGCGGATACGCTGAATCGTCACGCCACAGTCATCCGCAATTTCCTGCAAAATCTGCGTCCGTCCTGACCCTCCCCGAAGCGCCCGATACAACTTTCGTGGATTTTTGACAACGGGTGCGATTCGTTTCCAGTTGACCTCACTCTGTCGATCGCCGGCCGGCGTTTCCCGCATGCTCCTTTGAAGTACGCTGTATGGATCGTCCTCCTGTTTGATACGTGTAAATCCGTCTTCGCCTGAATAACCGCGCGCGCTAAGAACGCAGAAATCGGTCAAGGAGACAAATCTCAGAATCAGCTTGGATCCAAAGATGTAGCAGAGGACGGCTTCTGACGATTCGCGCTCCACATGCACAAGCCGGTATATCTTCCCACTCGACCTCTCCCTGTATAACTCCCTGAGAGCCGGCAACCTCTCCACGCGTTCAGCCATTCCTCGACACCTCATTTATAAATATAGTAGTACTAATTAATGTTATCGAAAGATAGCTCACTGCGGTTCTTGTGTAGATCTTTCTACGTGATCTTGATGCTGCCCGCCTAGTGTTCCGCGGTTTCGTTCCAGACCCGACTCAAGGAAATCCTTACGCGTGCGTCCCGTCATTTTTGCGACAACAGAACGGGAATATCAAGCGAGCACTCAACGATCCCCAGCGCAATCAGTTCATGCATCGCTGCTACGCACGCTGCGCGTGCAATACCGTTCGTGTCTGCTGCTTCATGACACAGGGTAAGTAGCGTTGATCCGGCATGTATCTTTAGTTGTCCTATGACTTGACGTCGAGAGAGTCGCTTTAGAACTGCCTGTTGTGCAAGTCGCTGAGAGTCGGAGAGCCCGCGATTCGCAATTGACTCAGCGATGTTGAAGAGGTTCCAGAGATGCTTTGACTTATGACTGTCTAGACCAGTGGAATATTCAATACGGTGATCTACCCCGAGCCTGCGCCAGTATTCGCTTTTGATCCGGTTTGCGTCCGATGGCGTATGCTGAGCTTCACGCGAAGACACTATATCTATAGCCTGCCACTTATAGGATCCGGCCTTACGTTTACTGACCATCAGGCTCGTCATCAGAATAGCTGGACTTCCATCCCGAAGCTTCGGATGCCTGACCCCTAGGATCTCGGCAAGCAGCATGGTCTTTTCGACGTCGATGAGAGGGAAGTGCTCATGAAGGTCACGCGTGCATGGATCCCAATGCTCATCAAGGAACATTGAGAACTCTGCGTCTGACGGAAGCACTATCTGGCGCCCGCCACAACGTGTACATGCAAACCTGCGCAGGCGTCCGATACCAGACATGTCTCGAAGGTCTCGACCGGCGACATAATCCGCACCATCTCCGGTGCCGCGGCCTTCCTTCTGAAACAAGTCTATCTGCTGTTCGGACAGGCTTTGGATCCTGGCTGCCACATGGCCTCCTGAAACAAAAGTTGATGACGCGAAGATATGATTAGTTATACGAAATAATTTGAAGAGAGGCACACGCCCTATCCCCTTCGTGATCATGCAGACGAATCGATGTGCACTCCCCTCCCTGAGGCCCGCTGATCGCTGACTAGGAACGGGCCATTGCGCTGTGCCTCGCTATCGAATGCGCGACCAATTGCCTCTTCCCGGCGAAACGCGCCGCCTCCCGTTTTATCGGCCATCTGCTGGCTTTGCTTCTTGCCTGAGAGAATGCCACCATCCCTTCCAGGCAAACCATCATCGCGGCTCCCGCTGATCGGGTCGGGCCGCCCCAGTCGTTGGAAAATCAACGCCCCGCCGCCCTCCATCCGGCACCGGACTTGCCGCGGCCTTCCGGCTTCCGCGAAAAAGGAGGCAGGTACCGCCCTACTAAAGCGATTGCCTGGCTTGTACACTCTCCTTTTCATCGGCGCGAACGCCAGCAAGCACTGTCGTTGAATTTTCAACACGACTTCAATGCTTTCCGCCCTATCAAAAATGAGGCAGGTCGACGCGCCACATCAGCACCTCGTCGTCTGCATTCCCGAGCGCGTCCTTTTATCGGCAGCCAGCGGTGACGGGACGTCCAGCGCGGACCTTGGGTGGCTGCACGAAAAAGCTTTCCGGGATGCGTTTTTGTCTCAACTGTGTCTGACCATCTGGGACGAAGCCCGCCACGGAAACCCGCTCGGACCGATGTTCGGCGATTGCGCCCACCTTGCGCTGGCCGCCGGCCTGATGCGAGGTGCTGGACGTCGCGGCAAGACCAAACGGGAAACACGCAAGCTCCATGATCGAGAACTTAAGCGCATCCAAGAGTACCTCGACGAGCGGCTCGACCAGGCCATTTCGCTGCGCGACGTGGCAGGCGTGGTGGGTTTGTCGCAGCAAAGCTTCGCACGCGCGCTGAAAGAGACAAGCGGGTTGTCACCTCATCAATATCTGATCACGCGGCGTCTTGACACAGCGAGGCGACTTCTGCTGGACCCCGCACGCAGCGTTGCTGAAATCGCAGCGACTGTCGGCTTCTCCGACCAGGCCCATATGACCGCCACCTTCTCACGCCAGCTCGGCTATACGCCGGGCCACTGGCGCAAGGAACGCCTCAGCTGAAACGAGGCCGGGCCCGACCGAATTCCCTTGTGCCGAATTCAAAAAGCCGCTTTTTTTCTACAAGCGTGCGCAGTGCCGCGTTCCTACTATTGTCCCGTGACTTTGTTACTGGGGAATAGACATGCAACTCAAGCGGACGCTCAATCGCATAGAGACTGTTGCTCTATCGGTGGCAGTCATCGCCATGATGGTCGGCATGACGCTCAATACGCCATTCGTTGCCGCGCCGGCGGGTGCCGCCGTGCCGCTGGTGTATGTGATCTCGACGATCGGCGTGTTGTGCATCGCCCTATCATTCGTGCGGCTCGCGTCGAAGGTCGGGCACGCCGGCTCGGTCTATGGATTGATTCGTTATGCGCAGGGCCGCAACCCCGGCTTCATTTCCGGCTGGTCGCTCCTTCTGACATACACGCTCTTCGTCGCCAGCGGCTTATTCGGCTTCGGGCTGTTTGCCTCGATGCTGTTCGATCCTGTCGTCAAAGTACCTTGGCCCGTCTATAGCGCGGCCTGCGGCATTGTCGTGTGGTGGGTCACCTACCGGGACATCAAACTGTCGACGCGTCTGATGCTGTCAATCGAGTTTCTGTCGATCATGGTGCTGATCGTGGTTGCCATGGTGATCTTGAAAAAGCAGCCGTCCAGTGCGGTGCCCTTCCAGGTAGGGAGCGCCGGCATCAGCGGCATCAGCCAGGGTCTCGTGTTCGGCGTGATGACTTTCATCGGCTTCGAGGCCGCCGCTTCGCTAGGCGAGGAGTCGCGCAATGCCTTTCGCGACGTGCCGTTCGCAATCGTCGCCACAGTACTGATCGGCGGCGCATTTTTCACCTTTGTCTCATATGCGCAGACGATCGGGTACGGGCTCGACAACATCAAGGCGTTCGCAGCTGCAGCGACGCCAGTAAATGACCTGACGAGCCGCTATCTTGGTGAACCGTTCAATGTCGCCATCAAATTCGGTGCCTTGATTAGTAACTTTGCGATGGCTGTGGGCTCCGCCAGTGCGGCTTCCCGCCTGCTGCTCGCGCTGGCGCGTGACGGTTTCCTGCCGCGGCCCATGGCCAGCATCAACAGCTTCGGTTCGCCGAAGCTGGCCACCCACATCGTGATGGGGATCAACATGGCGCTCGCGGTCGTCCTGCCGTTTATCGTTGCGAGTGCGTCCGACCTGTACGGCTATCTGGGCACCATTGCCACTCTAACCGTGCTGGTTGCTTACGGGATGATGAACCTCGCGACGCTGACTCACTTTGCGCGGCAGGATGTGCAAGCCGGAAAGGCATACCGTCTGCTGCCGCCTGTCGTTGGTCTGTTGCTCTCGGCGTACGTGCTGTTTGCCAACCTGTACCCCGTGCCGGCCGCGCCGTTCAATGTGTTTCCCTATGTTGCCGCAGCCTACATGCTGATCGGGGCAACAATAATGTTCCTGTCAACCCGTAAAGACAGTTCCCGCACGATGGACGCCTATGTGTTCCAGCGCATCACCCAGGCTGTCGAAGACACAACCCAGGAAGTCGAAGGACGCTCCCAAGCATGAATCACATCAGCAAGACCATACACAGTTGCCGCAACTGCGGCAGCCTGCATTCCCACTGGGACAACTGCGTACCGCCCGCGATGCATGTCGAGCCCGGCGAGGTGTTCAGCCTGACCAGCCCCGACGCATCCAATGGCGCGTTGAGCCGCCATTCTAGCGCCGCGGACATAGCGACGATCGACTTTAACAAGCTCGATCCGCTGTGCGGGCCGATCTATGTCGAAGGCGCAAAGCCTGACGATACCCTCAAGGTCGACATTCTGGATCTCCAACTGGGCGACTGGGGATGGACGGGATTGATGCCCGACTTCGGCTTGCTCGCCGGGGATTTCAAGCAATCGTATTTTCGCAGCTTCGATTTGACGAGTGGGTCGGTGGACCTGTTCGGCGTAGCGTTCAAACTGCAGCCGATGCTGGGCGTGCTTGGCGTGGCGCCCGCTGCGCCCGGGCCGCATTCGCCGATCCCTCCAACTCGTGCGGGCGGCAATCTCGACGTGCGCTACATGAACGCCGGAGCGACCCTCTATCTGCCCGTATACAACGAAGGCGCGCTGCTGTCGGGCGGCGACGGTCATGCGTTGCAGGGCGAAGGAGAGATATCGGGAACGGCGATCGAAGCGCCGATGACCGCGACGCTAAGGGTCGAAGTCATCAAGGGCAGCCCGCCACTGCGCGCGCCGGTGCTCGACATGTCGACGTCCAGCTATACCGAAACCGAATATCGCAACTTCCTCGGCGTCCAACCCGACCTGTTTCGTGCAGCCCAGGATGCGTGTCGTTTTGCGGTAGACGCCCTGTCCCGCAGTCTCGGCGTGGAGCCCTACGAAGCGTATGCAATCATGGGCATGGTCGGAGAGTTGCGCATCCACGAGATTGTCGACAAGCCGAACTGGGTCGTCGGCTGCATGCTGCCGCGTACCCTGTTCGCGCGTGGCTGAAGCGTTGCCGCAACCGATGGTCCGAGTGAGTGGACACGATGCTCCCAAGACACTCAACGCAATTCAAGATGGGTTGCCCGTGCGCATATGCCAGGAATTCGCTGAGGCAGTGCGGCTGGCGGCACTGGGCAAACAGCCTAAAACCGGATTTCCACGCCCTCGGCCGAATCGTTCACCCACGCATATGGCGCTTCTCGACCCAGGCTGTGTGGAGACGCCGAAATAATCTCAATACACGCAGCTCGGGCATCAACCAGAGCGTTTGGCAATTCGTGTATGGCTCAGTTCGCCGATGGCGAACCGCTGGAGGGCTCTAAGGCTCTCTAAATGGCTATTGTTTGCTTGCCTATAAGGCCAACAAATGTTCACGCGCCCGCCAGTCGCATCGCCTTCATTGTTTTCTTGAACCCTAGGATTCGCAGCACTCGCGTGAGATTGTAGGCAAGTACGTTAAGACTCATCTCGGTACCCACGTTGGGCAGCCTCCGTGTCAGGAAGTGCGTGTAGCCCATCCAATGCTTGAACGTCCCGAAGACATTGTCAAACGACACAAAGTTATCCGAGAAATGCAGCCGGTCGCGCCTCTTGCTACGTGAGTTTTGCCGGCCTCGGAAGCACGGACGGTCCGAAGAGTACGTCCGGCAGCATGCGTTTTCAGTCGGACGTCATAAGGTACCTTCAATAAGGCAGGTCGTTCGCCGTGGATCGCGCGTGTGAACACCGTTGTCCCGGACTCGCAGGTTGGACGCGTCGACTCTCACGCGATGCCGCGCGGCGTGGGCGCGGCATCGGGCAGCAAGCCTTCCGTGCGCAGATCACGCCACATTGCATCGGGAATGGGCGAGGCAAGCGACGCAACATTGCGCCGGACTTCCTCCGGCGTCACGGCGCCCAGCACCAGCGAGGTCACGGCGGGATGGCCTAGCGCGAACTGCATCGCGGCATCGGCCAGCCGCACGCCATGCGAGTCGCAGACCGTTTCTATTTTCGCCACCCGCGTCATCACGTCGGGCGGTGCGGGCTGGTAGTTATAGCGCGCGCCCGGCACCGCGCCGGTGGCGAGGATCCCCGAATTAAATACGCCGCCCAGCAATACTGCGATGTTCTTTGCTTGCGCCAGCGGCAGGAAAGAAGTGAGCGCGGGCTGCTCCAGCAACGAGTAACGTCCGGCGAGCAACATGGTGTCGAAGACACCGGCACGCGCGAAGCGCTCACACATTTCGCTCTCGTTGAGCCCCACACCGATCGCGCGGACCACGCCTTCATCACGCAAGCGGCTCAGCGCCCGGTATGCCCCATCCATTGCCTCTTTAAAGCGTGCCTCGATGACGGCTGCGCCATGCGTCCACACATCGACATCGTGGATCAACACGATGTCGAACCGGTCGAGCCCGGTCCGCAAAAGCGACTGCTCAATCGAGCGCAACGTACCGTCGTACGAATAGTCGAGCATCGCGCGGTGCGGCAGCGGACCGGCAAATCCGGGGCTCTCCACGACCGGTTCGCTCTCGCTGCGGATTGCCGGACGCGGTGCCATCGGATCGAACCAGCGCCCCACCTTGGTCGAAACCACCACGTCCTCGCGCGATTGCCGCTGCAGCACTTGCCGAAGCGCCGCGCCCACGCGTAATTCGGCTAGGCCGTTGCCGTAGTGCGGCGCCATGTCGAACAGGTTGATGCCGTTGTCGAATGCCTCTACGACGGTGGCGACGCTGGTCGCTTCGTCAAGGTGACTGAAGAGGTTGCCGAGCGGCGCGGCGCCAAAGCCGAGCACGGTAACGTCGAGCCCGGTGGCGCCAACCCGGCGCCGTGGCAATGGAGTCGAGTCGGTCGCCATCACAATACCCCTTTGCTCAGCAGGAAATTCCCATACGGCCGGGTTTCTCCAGTGATAACGACGGCGCAGGCTTCTCGCGCTCGCGCGTAGTAAGCGAAGCGCTCGATACCGGCAACCTTGGGCTCAGGATCGAGCTTCGCAAAAACGGTTTCGATAACCTCCTGTTGAACTTCTGCGAGCGTGTCGACATCGCCGACCTGCTCCATCCGATGCACCGGGCTACCCTCGAACGTGTCGAGCGGCAGCACCGACAGAATGGCGCGCAACACCGCGACGGTGCCGCAGGCGGGCAGGTGAATCAGCGGCTTGTCGCCTGCGATCGAATAGGCCGGAAAATTCGCGTCGCAGACCGCAATGAAGTCGCCGTGTGCCATCGCGGCGAGTTCGCGCAGCAGCGGGGGCGTCAGAAGGGGATCGATATTCCTCAGCATGGGCATCCTCAGCTTGATTGGCGGGTCACGCCGAAGCCTGACAGTCGCGTTGGTGGTTGAACAATATCGTTATTTCTCTGCATGGATCTCTTCCCCCAATTCGTTGTGTTCGGATGGTGCGCCGCACTACCCCGCCGCAGCCAGCGCCGTGTCAGCCCCTCTTCGAGTGCCATGCCATCCTGGTCGAATACATGGATGTGCGCGAGGTCGGGTTCGAAGGCCAGCACCTCGCCAATTTCCACATGAATTGCTCCGCGTAGCGACGCGCGAATGGTTTCACCTGATCCGAGCGTGCCGGTAATGATCGTCTCGGCCCCAAGGAATTCGCGCGCCGTCACGCTCACGCGCAACGCGCCGTGCTCGCGCAGCGACAGATGCTCGGGCCTTATGCCGATCGTACAGCGCGCGGTGTCGGCCGCGACGTTCGCATGTCGGGGCAGTCTGATCTTCAGCCTCTCCTCGTCGACCGAGAACACCGGATGGCCATCGCCGGAGAGGGTTCCGTGAGCGGCCAGCAGGTTCATTTGAGGAGAACCTAGAAAGCCGGCGACAAAGAGGTTCTTCGGGTGCGCATAAAGCTCGGCCGGGGAACCACTCTGCTCGATCTGCCCATTGCGCAGCACGACGATGGTGTCGGCCATCGTCATTGCCTCGACTTGATCGTGTGTGACGTAAATCATTGTCGATTTAAGCCGCTGATGGAGCGCGACGATTTCGCCGCGCATCTTGACCCGCAGTTCCGCGTCGAGGTTCGAGAGCGGTTCGTCGAACAGGAAACCCTTGGGCTGCTTGACAATTGCACGCCCGATCGCCACGCGCTGGCTCTGTCCACCCGACAATTGAGACGGCTTACGCTCCAGCAGATGCGAGATCTGCAGAATCTCAGCAGCGCGTTGAATGCGGGGCTCGATTTCGGCTTTCGGGGTCTTCTGGAAGACCAGCCCGAAGCGCAGGTTCTCCCGGATGCTCATATGCGGGTACAGCGCGTATGACTGGAAAACCATCGCCATGCCGCGCGCCGACGGCAACAGATGATCGCAACGCGTCGCGTCGATATGAACCTCGCCGGAACTGACTTCTTCAAGCCCCGCGATCATGCGCAACAAGGTTGACTTCCCGCAGCCCGACGGCCCCACGAAAACCATAAACGACCCGTCTTCAACGACCAGATCGATACCGGGAATCACAGTCGTGTTGCCAAAGCTCTTGCGCACCGATTTCAACTCAAGCTTCGCCATGCTGCGCCTCCCTTTGAACAGTTGCCGGCCCCGTTTCACGGGTTCCCTGCGCGCCACTGGCCCGGCACACCGCGAGCCAATCACCGGCTTGCAGGGTACGTGGCGTCGCGAGCACGACGAGCGCGCCCTCTCGTCGTGCAGGCGCCCCGTCGATTGTCACCGCACCGTCGAGCAAAGGCAATAATAGCGATGCAACCCGCAGGAGAGTGAACCAAACCGTGGGAGGCCATTTCCGTCGACTCGACCGCCGTCATAGACGGCGTGACGACGCCGTACCCGATGGGATACGGCGCTTGGAATCTGCGAAGTTTCTAACGAAAAGAGCTCTGCGAGCCCGCCGGCACGCTGGCCGTATCAGCTACGCTGGCGACGTTACCAACCGATCGGAGTTGCTATGCGACTGATCATCGAGGCCCGCCTGGAGGGTGGGGAAACGAGTGAGACTGAAGCGACGATTGTTGCTGTGGTTGAACGAAAAGACCGCAGCGTCGCCGACCTGGGACTCACACTTGCCGAAGGTCGCGCCTTGCTCGCCGAGGTTCAATCGTTACTGGTGTCGGAGCAGACTGCCGGGTGGATGGAGAGCCAATTGGCTTGCCACCGTTGTGGCTCGATGCTGGCGCACAAGGACGCCCGGTCGATCGTGCTGCGAACCGTGTTTGGCAAGGTCGACGTGCCGAGTCCGAGGCTGTGGGCGTGCAGCTGCGCGGCAAAGCAAGGGCAACCGCGCCGCTCCGTGAGTCCGCTGTGCAAGGCCGTTCACCAGCGTGTGACGCCGGAATTGGAGTACCTGCAGGCCAAGTGGGCCGCCCATCTACCCTTCCGTCAGGCCACTGAGCTGCTTCGAGAGGTCCTTCCGCTGGACAAAGGCATTTCCTTCGGTAGTACTCGCCGTCGAATCCTCGCCGTCGGTAGCGCGCTGGACGCGCAGATCAAGCGCGATATCGCGTCTGGACCAAAAGCGGTCAGCGGAGAGCCGGTTCGCGAATCGCCCACCGTCGGCTGCGTGAGCGTCGACTCGGCGTGGCGGAGCTACAGCAGCAGCCCCAAGAGCCGCAAGGCAGCGCGCGACCTTGCGGAGCTGAAATCGCCTTGGGCGCAGAAGTTGACGCGGGATCGACATGTCAACATCGTTGCGGGCCGTGCAACTCTTGCTGATCGCACCCCGCGTCTCTACGCGTACGTGCATAAGCTGGTGCCATCGCCGCCCGCGCGGCTGGACCAATTTCTCTTTGCAAGCGGCGTGGCTCCAGACGAGCGAGTCACCGTGATCAGCGATGACGCTGGCGAATTCGGCAAGGCTGTGGACGGCAGCCAGCTCACCAGGGGAAGGATCCTGGACTGGTTTCACATCGCGATGAAGTTCAAGGCTGCCAAGAACTGGGTGTTAGGAAGCCAGACGATGGAGCCCCACGAGCGAATCGCTGTACAGACAGAGATCGATCACGCCAAGTGGCTGGTTTGGCATGGAAAGGGCCGGCAATCGGTGTCCTGCATCAAGGCCCTGGATGCCACGCTGTTGGCGAAGGAAGGCTATGAGCACTCGACGTTGTACTGGAACCTGCGCCGCGTGTACTTCTACATCGAGAACAACGCCGGTACGCTCGTGAACTATGGCATGCGCTATCACAAGGGGCTACCGATCAGCAGCAGCATTGCCGAGTCCGCGGTGAACCTGGTGGTCAGCCATCGCATGGCGAAGAAGCAACAAATGCGATGGACAGACGAGGGAGCGCACTGCCTGGCACAGGTCAGAGTTGCTGTTCTCAACGAAGAATTCTCGGTTAAGAAACTTGCCGTGTTGACCAAGACTTCTGCAGTTGCAAACTCGCCGAGTGCACGCCGAGCGGCGTGAATTGCCCCCCC
The DNA here is from genome assembly GCF_046027075.1 of Paraburkholderia sp. RL18-085-BIA-A. Taxonomy (NCBI): domain Bacteria; kingdom Pseudomonadati; phylum Pseudomonadota; class Betaproteobacteria; order Burkholderiales; family Burkholderiaceae; genus Paraburkholderia; species Paraburkholderia sp. RL18-085-BIA-A. Next base: position 29,773 of record NZ_JARESU010000076.1, read on the forward strand.
CCACGGTTTGGTTCACTCTCTATCTAATTCCCAGTTCACTGGGAAGACAAATTCTAGCGCCAACTGGACAGTGCTCCCATTTCACTGGGAGAAAATTTTGGAGTTGGCCGAAGTCTTTGGCGCGGTCTTACGCGAGCACCGCATTCGCGCCGAGCTAACACAGGAGCAGTTCGCCTTTGAGGCGGATATACGCCGCAATTACGTCAGCATGCTGGAGCTTGGCCAGCACCAGCGGACTCTCACAATGCTGTTTTCGCTTGCAGCCGCTTTGAAATGCTCGCCCAATGAACTCATCGCCGAGGTTGAACAGAAGGTCAAAAGATCCCCTCGCTCGACCAAGAAGGCGCCGAAGCCGGCCAGAAAGCGCGTGAAAGCCACCGCCGACAAATCCGGCAGCGCGGCGAACGATCGCTCAGACCGCCGGCCCCGGCGCGGGAACTAAGCGGTTTTCCTGCTCGCCAGTTGAAGTGCTGCCCGCCGTCTCTGCGCGCTTCTTGACATAGAACACGCGCTGCGGCGCTGCAGAATGCCACCGGCTTGCAATGCCTTCCGAGGTACACGCGTCGCCTGGAATAGCTGAAGGTCGACTCGGTCGCCTGAAGTGCAGGTGCATCAGCCGGCTCGTCGCGTCGTCGACATAACCAGCAGGATGCAGGCAGGTACCCCGTCCCTCGAACCCATGATGGCTAATGCCGTCGATCTGCAACAGTTCGCCGGAACAGGGACAGCGGCGGCCCAAAATCGGCGTAACGCTCGTGAATCAGTCTGAGCGCATGGTCAAGTAGCGTCTGCGGCAACTGGTGATTGCTGCGCACGCCGTGCCGCCGCGAAGTCAGCAGCATCTTCGTCGCCGTAGCGGATCACGAGTCGCTCGACCTGGCGCCGGCTCAGACCCAAGCGCTCGGCGGCACGCCAGGTCATCAGTCGCGCCTCTGCGACCGCCTCGATGACCTTCAGTCGGCCAAGCTCCTGCACGCTCATCGCGATCATCCCAGTGCACGCGCCATGGCGGGTCTCCACAGGCGGGAAAACTGCGCCACCATCCGCTACAGACGCCTTGGGTACGAAATCTGTACTTTGCCAAAGTACGGCACTGCCTCTTTGCTCCTACGGCGTTTTTTAGGATAACGAGTTCGAGGCAACGCTGCCTGCGACCCTTGCCAAGGGACGACACGACCGCCGCCCGCTCGGGTTGGCGCTTTTGCCACACGCCGACGCAGCGGTAGCCGTATGCCGCACTGACCCATTGATCTGGCCTGGATTATTCAGAAAAAATGCATGATGCCCAGTCGCAGGATAAACTGCCGCGCGCTATCAGACGGAGTCACCGTCAGCACTGAGGCAACCGCTTGTTGTTTCGTTGAATCCGTTCCGCTTGCCATCACATAAGTTCCGAGGCAGTAAATGTCCGTACGCTTCGAAAGCAGATAGTGAACTGCTGCGTTGAACTGGTTGTAGTGCGCTGGAGGTTTGCCGTCAACCGCACCACCCGTCAGAAAGTCATACGCACCTGTCAACGCTATATCGGGTTTCAGAAAGTACCGAGCGTAAGCTGCATAACTATTGAAGACCGCGGTACCGCTGTATCCAAACGGGTTGGTCAAAGAAAGTGTCCCGGAAGCCGGATCGCCTAGACCTCCAAAGCGGATATTGGAGTAGTTAGCCCCGACCGAGAATGTCGTAGTCCCGTATTGCGCGCCCGCTCCAATCACCTGATACGTGCCGGCCGACGCAAACCCGCCATAGACCGGATTGGCTTGCACGCCAGTAGTCGCGCCGAGATTGTTGCCAGTAGTCGAACTGAGAGTGTTGTTACCGAAGAAAGACTGGTTTGGATCTCGCACCTTCAGGTACGCAGCAGCGACCTTGACAGGTCCCTGTGCAAACGAGGCGCCGAACGAATAGATGCTATTTCTCGACATCGACCCTGCGACGCCGCCGAAACTGTACATGCCGCTCGCAACGAAGCCGTGATACGACGTGCTGGTGAACTTGACAGCATTGTTGGTACGGTAGGTGTCGGCAAAGTTGTCGATATCGTTACCGTGTGACGTAAAAGTGCCGCCACCGCCTGACGCCGCAGCGCTCAACGGCCGTAGAAAGTCAACGACCGAATCGTATTGGCGCCCAAACGTCAGCGTGCCATACGGCGCGCTCAATCCAACGAACGCCTGTCTGCCGAAAAATGTACCGCCTTCCTGGAGCTTGCCCGTGCCGATGTCGAAGCCGGTTTCCAGCGTGAAAATCGCCTTGTAGCCCTGCCCCAGATCTTCGACACCGCGGAACCCCAACTGGTTGCCGGCCATCACCGTGCTGCTGGTTGAATACAACGTGCGCCCGACACGCTTCCCGGCCCCATCGATTGTTTGTGCATTGCTGATGTAATTCAAACCTTGATCGATAATTCCATAAATCGTAACCGAGGATTGCGCGATGGCGTCTGTCGACACGAGAACGCCAAGTGTAATTGTCATCAATAAAATGCAGGTTTTCATTGATCGACTCCTGTTGTCGTTTTTCGTAGACGTGACGGCACCCTGCCGTGATCGTCCATAGCAATCTGCTGCACTTCAATGCTGAAGAGTTAGATCAGGCGAAACTTTTTTATATATGGATTACTAACCATAATCAAACGAATATATTTTTGAAGGTAGCCATCTCAACCGAGATCGGCTCGCTGCTGGTCGGCGCTCAGGTGCGCCGGTTGATACGAACCAGCAACCGCCTCCGCCGGATCAAACGAACCTTCGACCTCAAGATCGCTGCCTTTCGTTTCCGGCAGGAAAGCAACGCCCACCACGAACGTCATGGCAATGAGGCCAACCGGATACCACAGTCCCGCGTAGATATCGCCGCTGGCCGCGACTATTGCGAACGCTGTCGCGGGCAGGAAGCCGCCAAACCAGCCGTTCCCGATGTTGTACGGCAATGACACAGCGGTATAGCGAATCCGCGTGGGAAACATTTCCGCCAGTACAGCCGCGACCGGGCCATAGGTCGCCGTAATCAGCAGGCCCAGTGCGATCAGCGTCAGGAGCGCCATCACCCAGTTGACGCGCGAGGGATCGGCGTGCGCAGGGTAGCCGGCCTCAGCCAGCGCGCTGGACAGCGCCGCGGCAAAGCGGGTTTCTTCGCTCTTTGCTTGTGGGCTGTTGGCCGCGTAAGCCGGCACGCTGACGGCGCCGATATGAATCACCGCGGTGAAAGACTCACCCGCTTTGACATTGCGATAACTCAGGCCGGCTCGCGCAAGCGCCTGCTTCGCAATATCGCAGGAACTGGTGAAGCGGGCAGTTCCGGTCGGATTGAACTGGAATGAGCAGTCGCCCGGATTCGCGACCAACTCGATCGGAGAACGCTCGAGCGCCTGTTCGAGCGCGGGATTGACGAAGTGCGTGAGCCCTTTGAACAGCGGAAAATAAGCGAATGCGGCGATCAGTAGACCGGTCATGATTACCGGCTTGCGTCCGATGCGATCCGACAGGACTCCGAATGCGATGAAAAGCGGCGTGCACACGATCAACGCAACACCGATCAGCATGTTCGCCATCATGATGTCGAGCTTGAGTGTCTGGGTCAGAAAGAACAGCGCATAGAATTGCCCTGTGTAAAGCACTACGGCTTGCCCAGCGACCAGGCCAAACAGCGCAATGAGCGATAGCCGCAAGTTCCGCCATTGACCGAAGGCCTCCTTCAGAGGTGCCTTTGAAGCTCTGTTCTGCGCTTTCATGCGGCTAAACACCGGCGATTCGTGAAGCTTCAGCCGGATCCAGACCGAAGCGGCCAGCAACAGCGCCGAAAGCAGGAACGGCACTCGCCATCCCCAATCTGCGAAAGCGGCTTCTCCCACGCTGTAGCGCACCGCAATGATGACGACGAGCGACAACAACAGGCTAAGGGTGGCCGGCGTCTGTATCCATGCGGTCCATGCTCCGCGCTTTGCATTGGGCGCATGTTCCGCGACATATGTCGCCGCCCCGCTGTACTCGCCTCCAAGCGACAATCCCTGTAGCAGACGCAGGCAAATGAAAAGAATGGGCGCAGCCATGCCGATCTTGTCAAAACCAGGCAGTAAGCCAATAAGGAACGTCGAAAACCCCATCACTGAAATCGTGAAGAGGAAAGTACATTTACGGCCGACTTTATCGCCGATACGACCAAATACAATCGAGCCGAGCGGCCGTACCGCAAAGCCGGCAGCGAAACTGAGAAGCGTGAAGACGAAAGCGGCGCCGGGATTGACGCCAGAGAAGAACTGCTTGCTGATGATGACGGCGAGCGAGCCGGCAAGGTAGAAATCGTAGGCTTCAAAGACCGCGCCCAGAGACGACGCAATGAGAACACGCCGGTCGTCACGCGACATGCGCGTGTCCCGGATTACGTTGCTTGCCATTCCTGTCTCCTTCCGGCAGCCGCTTCGGGCAGCCTTGTTTATCTAACGGTGCAGGTGTCGATGTGCGCGCCGCAATCCATCATGTCTTTTTGCGTGGGTGCCTGGGAGCAACGCCGGATGCAATCAGCGCGCGGGCAGCCTCGCCGTCATAACCTGCTTCCCGCAATACGGATTCGGTATCGGCTGCGAACGCTGGCGGCGCTGTGCGTACCGAACCGGGCGTGCGCGAAAGCTTGATGGGTATTCCAACACCTTTGTACCCTGGTAATTCAGCCACCATCTCGCGTGCGAGGGTATGAGGGTGTTGCAACGAGTCGGCTACCGTGTTGATACGCGATGCCGAAACGCCAGCCTCTGTTAGCCGACGACATAGATCAGTTGCGTCGACGTCGCGTAAAACCGGTTCAATCTCCGCACGCAACATCGCGCGATTCTCGACGCGAGCGCGGTTTGTGTCGAAGCGCGCGTCGCTGACCAGTTCCGAACGATTAATGACGTTACAGAAGCGCTTGAACTGTCCATCGTTGACCACGCCGATAAACACCTCGCCGTGTGCCGCTGTGAAGGTGTCGTAAGGCGAGATGTTTGGATGCGCATTGCCAGTAAGAGCCGGGGTATTGCCGGACGCAAACCAGTTCGCCGGATGCGGGTGTAGCAGGCCCAATGCAGTTTCGAACAGCGACGTATCGACAAGTTGCCCCAGGCCCGAACGCGCCCGTTCCGCGACAGCTAGCAAAATTCCAATCACGGAAGAAAGTCCTACAGCGGTATCCACGATTGGAATGCCAATGCGGGTGGGCCCCGACTCGTGATGACCATTGATACTCATTAACCCGCAGAACGCCTGGAGCACTGCGTCGTAACCTGGCATGCCGGATAGCGGACCGCTATCGCCAAAGCCGGTGATGCGGCAATAGATGAGGCGCGGAAACCGCTGCTGAAGCACGGTGGTGTAGTCGAGTCCCCACCTCTTCATCGTGCCCGGAAGGAAGTTTTCAACCAGAATGTCGGCATCGGCAAGCAGGGCCATCAGCACTTCGCGCCCGTCCGGCTCGGAGAGGTCGAGCGAAATTGCGCGCTTGTTACGGTTCAATCCCTGAAAGTAGGCGGCACTCTCGCCCACGAACGGCGGCCCGAGTTCACGCGTTTCGTCGCCTTGAGGCGGCTCGACCTTAGTCACGTCGGCGCCGTGATCGGCGAGAATCTGGGCCGCGAAAGGGCCCGCTAGAACTCTCGACAGATCGAGTACTTTTAAGCCCTGCAACGCACCACGCGTGTCGCTTTTCTGGTTCGGCGGACCTCCTCGTGACTCAGTCATCCATGTCTCCATATGTTGGAATGTCGATGGAACGGGCCGTTATGCTCGGCCCTGAATCCTTTGACTTACTCTTAGCGACTCTCTGTCATCCCCGGCTGCGCAATTCCACGATGCCGCTTCCAAGTACCGACAGCTCATCGTCCTGATTGCGGGCTTCCTGTTCGATCTCGACCAGGTGACGCCCGTCTTCGACGAATTTGCGTTTGACCTTGCCCTTGATGAACAGCATATCGCCCGCGGGATTATGGCGGCGAATCTTGCACGTTGCGCTGCGCAGGAAGCCATCATCCCCCATCCAGTTTGTCATATGATGCGTGAGCCACGAGCAGCGTTCAGGACCGTAGTCATATGCCCCCGGCGCGCCTACGCGCAGCGCGAATTCTTCTTCCCAGTGCACCCGTTCCGGGCAATCGGGAATACCGAAGCGATTTCTGATCCCTACGCCCGGGTGCGCATCGATCAATTGCCATGCGAGCTTGTTCGCACGGATGTAAAGGCCGCCCCAGCCTTGCGCATACGCGATGAATCCCGTCACTGTCATCGGCCCCTTGAACATCACCGGCAACACTTCACCTTCAACGACATCTTCCCAATAGCGGGTTTTCGAACCCCGTATTTCCTCGTTCCGATACAGCTCATACGCCGCCGCCAGTTCTTCCTCGGTGTAGATGCGAGGCGGCCGCGATTTGACATCGCTGTACTTGGTGCCCTGTTCCCGCGCATGATCGCGCTCCGTGCGGAAACACCAGCTGTCGGCATCGGCAACGAGATCGCCGTGCTGGTTATAGAAGTCGACGTGATATATCTGCTGGATCGCACGACCGGCGAAACGGGTTTCGTGCTCGATCAGATCCTTGAGCCGCGCCTGCGTGCTGATCACATCATTACGCTTGACCTCTTTATGCCAGTGCCAGTCCGCTCCCGACCACATCGCATGCACACCGGGCAATCCGCCCACATAGCCGGACACGATGCGGCTCGTCGTGAACAGGAAACTCGGCAACGCAATGATTCCATCGTGACGGGTCTGCGCCGCGTAATCCGGATCACACCAGAGCGGATTGTCGTCGCCAATCCCGTGCGCGTAGTGACGAATATTGTCGCGAGTCGCTTCATAACACCACGGCTCGGCTGTCGCGCCCACCTCGACGCCAATTCTTTTGCTCAACTCTTCCAGACCCTTTTCGGTGATCTTGGGGAACATTACCTGATCTTCTGCCATGCCTCTCTCCTTGTGTATTCCTGACTGGTCCTGTTGTATTAGCTCGGAATCTCCGACGTGAGCCGCTCGCGGTCACGCAGCGCTTTCCGGTTTACCTTGCCTGCCGGGTTCTTTGGAAGCGCGGTAACGTACTCAATGATTCGGGGATATTCGTGCTGACTCAAGCGATCTCTTACGGATTCCTGAATTTCCCTGGTAAAAGTTTCGTCGCCTGGTCGCTCTGCGACTACAAACGCTTTGACGACCTGCCCGCGCAATGAATCGGCAACTCCGATCGCAGCCGTTTCACGCACGTCCGGATGTTTCATGACCGCATCTTCGATCTCGACCGCGCTGATGGTCCAGCCCGCCGAGATAATCACGTCATCGGCGCGGCCACGATGATAGAAGTAACCGTCTTCGTCGATCCGGCCGAGGTCTTTGGTCGGCACCCAGTTGCCGCCTCGCCAGACTGCCAGTTCGCCAGTGACATCGGGCGCACACGGCCGGCCGTTTGCGTCCTGGACTTCGACGCGCACGCCTGGAACCGCTTTGCCGAGCGACCCTGGCTTCACCGGAAAATCTTCCGCACCCGGATAGCTGACGAGAATCACACCAATCTCGGTCGTGCCATACATGCTGCACACCGGGCAGCCAAAAGTCTGCTGTACGAACTCCATTGTCTCGCTGTCAATCGGTTCGCCGGTAAATGACAGTTTCTCGATCGCATAGTTGTAGCGGCCGGCGACGCCTGAGTTTCTGATCATCCGGTAATGGGTCGCCGCCGCCGACATATTGACAAAACGATGCTCGTGCAGTGCTTTCAGCAGCCGCTCTGCGGAAAACTTCCCCGCATAGGCGCCAATGGTGGCCCCCAGCGCAAGCGGAGCTAGCGTGCCATGCCAGAGCCCATGACCCCACGCCGGCGACGAAGGACAAAAGAAACGTTCGCCAGGTCGCACGCCAGTTCCATACAGTGCGGCGCGCAACACCATGACCAGCGCTCGGTGGGTGTGCCGCACAGCATCGGGTAATTCGCGTGTAGTGCCCGATGTGTACTGGAAAATAGCGAGATCGTCGCTATGCGTGACCGTGCTGAACTGGCGCGGATATTTCGTCAACTCGTTCAGCCACTCGGTACTGGCGATTACAGTCTTGACGTCCTCGACCGTAGCCGCTACGGCTGCTTTTGTTTCGTTGGTAATGAGAATGCGTGGCTTGCAGTCGTGAACACGTAACCGGAGCCCATCGGGACCGAACAGCGTGAATAGCGGCACGGCAATCGCGCCGAGCTTCAGCACGCCGAACAACGAAGCGTAAAAAGCCAGCGATGGTTCGAGCATGATGCCGATACGATCCCCGGGACGTACGCCTTGAGCGTGCAGGTAGTGTGCAACCTGCGAGGACGTCCCCGAGATTTCGCGAAAGCTCAGCACTTCGTCCAGCCCGTCGGCATGCGCGATGATGACGGCAGATCGGTCCTCGTGGACGTGCCTGTCGATGCATTCGTGCGCGATGTTCAGCAGCGGAACCTTGCCGTCGACGAGGTCCCACAACTTCTGCGCGCTAAAGTGCTGCTGGGCATCGCCATAGGACGTGTACGCCGTGAGTCTGGTCATAGCAATATGTCTCCGGGTTTTTTGCTGAAGCATCTTGTTAAATCCACTTTAGGAGCCTCTTGTGTTTTTGTCAAATAGCATGTACGTTTGTATATATACAAAACGGAGGTTGAATGACGGTCATTAGGCAAGCAGTTCCGAAACCAGCCAAACCCGGTCCACGAGTGCGGCCGGTGCCGGCAGTCACCCGTTCAATCGCGATTCTGCGGCTGCTCGGCGACAGCGCGGAGCCGATCGGGGTGAAGGCGATCGCCGATCAACTCGAGCTTGTGCCGAGTACCTGTTTGCACATCTTGCGAGTGCTGGTCGACGAGGAGCTAGTCAAGATCGACCCTTCCACCAAACGTTATTCGGTGGGCCCAGGGATGTTGTCGCTCGCACGAAGCGCGCTGAAAAGCGGTGGTTTCGGCGACCTGGTGCAACCGTTCCTCGACGATCTGGCGTCGCGATATGGCGTCACCACGATGGGCGTCGAAGCGAGTGGTCTGAAACACATGGTGGTGAAAGCGATGTCAGCGTCAGAACTAACAGTGAGTCTGCGCGTCGAGCTGGGTAGTCGCTTTCCCGCGTTGATCAGCGCAACGGGTCGCTGTGTTGCGGCATACGGTGACTATACGGCGGCCGAACTTCAAAGCGGATTCGAGGCATTGCGCTGGCAGAACCCACCTGCTTTCGATGCGTGGTTGAAAGAAGTCGACCTCACCCACAAGCGCGGCTATGCGATCGATCGTGGCAACTATATTGCTGGCGTCACGGTGGTCGCGGTGCCGGTCCTCGACTCGCGGCAACGGATGGTGTTCGGTCTTGCTGCAGTGGGTCTCGCGAGTCAGCTCAACGCGACCCAGGTGAGCGCGCTGGCTGCGGATCTGGGCAAAGCGGCGAGCGAACTGGCGGCCACCGTCGTATCGGTGCGGTGATCATGACCCAGTCCGAGGTTAGCGCACGGCTGGAACAGGAAGGTTGGCGCCAGCACAAGCCACGAGGTTTCACCGGACTGGTAGGTCCGTTATGGAGCCGTGCCGATCCGGAGTTGCTGAGTTTTGGATTAGTGACTGACGAACGGCATTTGAATCCGGCTGGGATCGTTCACGGCGGCTTACTGACCACACTGCTCGACCAGGTGCTCAGCACCGCAGCGTGGCAAGTGACCGGACAGCTCCCTTGCGTGACGATTCAACTCGACGCGCAGTTCGTTTCGCCCGTGAAGGCCGGCGTGTTCCTCGCAGCACATGCGGAGGTCGTCAAACGAACCCGCGAGATCGTGTTTGTGCGTGGCGAATTGAGCATTTCCGACGCCCTTGTGATGACGGGAAGCGCGGTGTTAAAGGTTCTTCATTCAGCGGATGGAAAGTGAGTGGGTGCACCTGGCCGAAGCCAGGCGGTGTTGGAGGTCAAATAGCCGTTGAAGATCGGGCATCCCGGTTACGCGGAACAGTTTCTTATCGAATGGTTCCGGGCTACTGTTTGGCACGGTTGATCATAAACGGCTCTATAGCGGGACCGGTTGACCTGCCGTACCTTTTGTCGCCTGCGATATTAACGTCCTCCTCAAATCAAAGGCTCCTATGTATAAGGCCAACTTGCTCTCAGCACCCACGTCGCTTTCATCCCCGTCAGTCGAGGAACCCGCGCGCCTCGAGATTGCGATACAGCGCACGCACGCCGAACGTCCACGGTGCAATCTCAGTCGATAAGCGCACCGTGTTGACGAGCGCCCCAAGCGGTGGAGTCGAGATCGTCACCACGTCTCCGAGGTGGTGCGTGAAGCCACCACCTTCCTCGCCCCGGTCCTTGATTGGTGAAAACATTGTCCCGAGAAACAGCATGAAGCCGTCTGGATACTGGTGATGCGCACCAAAAGTTTGTGCTACGAGTTCAAGCGGGTCACGTCTGATCTCCCTCATACGACTCACGCCCTCGAGCACGAAGCCATCGTCGCCTTCAATATGTAGCGATACGCTCGCATTGCGCATGGTCGAGAGTAAAAAGCATCGTCAAACATCCGGATAAAAGGACCGATCGCGCACGAGCCGTTGTTGTCCTCGGCCTTACCGAGCAGCAATGCAGACCGCCCTTCTATATCCCGCAGATTGACATCGTTGCCAAGCGTTGCCCCCACCACCTGCCCGGCAGCATTTACGGCGAGGACAATCTCCGGCTCTGCGTTATTCCGAGGCTCGGCCGGGATTCGCAAAAATCCGCCACATCTCCAGTTAGATCACTGATCTAACTGGAGAAATTGATCGCCTGGTCGAGCTTCGACGGCCGTTTCTGCGAGTCCGTCAGGTTGCCATGCCTGAAGACGGCGCTGGAGGGCAGCCGAGCCGGTACAGATCGCGCGGCACGAGCTTCAACTGATAGCCGAGTTCGGGCATGCCCTGCGTGAACGGTGCCTGCATGTACCAGAGCGCGCCATGCGCGTACGGCGTGTCCATCTGCCGGTCGATGAATTCGGGCACGCCCGCTTCGACACCGCCCGGGCCTTCACTGTCCGCCGGAATCAGACGGTCGACCGCCGCATGGATGAACGCCCATTCCTTCGCATCGAAGAAACGCGGTTTGTAGTCGGCGCCAGAGGCTTGCGGTCCTGATGTTGCCGGGTTCGAATCTGGCGCCGACGTGCCAGACGACTTTAGATCGCACCCGGCAAGCGTTCCTGCTGGAACCAGCGCTACGGCCGAGCGAAAGAAGCCTCGGCGCGAGGTCAGGGGCAATTTACGCATGGTGTTCAAGTCAGCAAGCCGAGATGCAGATGCCCTCTCGGACAGTTAGTGGATCGCCTTTGGCGATGATATTGGCAGCACTTGCAATCGCGCGCGGCATGAGTCAGTCGCGCCGTGTCGGGAGGCGCGATGCCCAGGTAACGACGTACCAACGGGCCGGAGCATTGAGCGCTCACGGAACTGAGGCTCACTTCAAGACCTACTTTGCCTTCATGATAGTAAGCAGCATGAAGGAGCGCTATTACATGAAGCTGTAGTTCGCGCCGGCTCTGTTAAATCGACCGGCGTAGACTACCTGCGTCTCTTAAGAGTAGTAATCCTTAGTGAATCACCACGTTCGCAGAACGTGGTTTCGCATTAAGCCCCCCAATAGGGGGGCACACCTATCGGCCCTTCTGAGAAGGTCTTCTACCCGGTTCCAACTGAAGCTGCTCTTGATGCATCTCTTCTTTCTCCTAGAACCGAACGTACTTTTGGATCATCTCGCTGTTCAAACCGACCGAATCTACGCAGTAACCCTTTTCCCAAAAATGATTGCCCCAATAAGGTTTTTCTTCAAAAATGGAAAGGCC